>DASUAN010000380.1:0-2829 GCA_035763765.1 Candidatus Deferrimicrobiaceae bacterium | reverse complement strand
ACTGCGACAAGATCACCCCCGGGATGCTCATGGCTGCAGCGCGGCTGGACATCCCCGCCATCGTCCTGACCGCGGGGCCGATGCTCTCGGGCAGGATGGGAGAGCGACGACTCTCGCTCGTGTCGGACACCTTCGAAGCGGTCGGGCGCTATCAGCGGGGGGAGATCGACGCGAAGATGCTGCGCCGCCTCGAGGCCGAAGCGTGCCCGGGGGAGGGATCCTGCCAGGGGTTGTACACCGCGAACACGATGGCGTGCCTGACCGAGACGCTCGGGATGTCCCTGCCCGGCTGCGCAACCGCCTTGGCAGGCATGTCCAAGAAGCGGCACCTCGGGTATGCGACCGGGACGCGGATCGTGGAGCTGGTGCGGAGGGGGGTCACGCCGCGCAGGATCCTGACGCGGGCCGCCTTCGAGAACGCCATCCGGGTCGATCTCGCGCTCGGGGGGTCCTCCAATTCGGTGCTGCACCTGATGGCCATCGCCCACGAGGCGGGCGTTCCCCTTCCCCTGTCCGAGTTCGACCGGCTGTCGCGCGAAACCCCCCAGCTCACGACGGTCACGCCGGCCGGCCCCCACATGATGGAGGATGTGGAATTCTCGGGCGGGATCCCGGCGATCCTCAACCGGCTGCTCCCCGGATTGAAGAAGAACCCGACGGTGTCCGGGGAGGACATCACCCGGATCGCGGCCAGGGGACGGGTCGCAAACGACGCCATCATCCGGAAGGTATCCGCCCCCGTGCGCCCCGAGGGGGGGATCGCGATCCTCACCGGAAACCTCGCGCAGGGGGGCGCGGTGGTCAAGCAGTCGGGGGTGGATCCCTCGATGTTCACCTTCCGGGGAAAGGCGCGGGTCTTCGACTCCGAGGACGCCGCGATGGCGGCGATCATGGGGGGAAAGATCCGGCCGGGCATGGTCCTGGTGATCCGCTACGAGGGCCCGAAGGGGGGACCGGGGATGCGCGAGATGCTCTCTCCCACGGCGGCCATCGTGGGGATGGGGCTGGGGACCAAGGTCGCTCTCATCACCGACGGCCGTTTCTCCGGCGGGACGCACGGGCCGTGCATCGGCCACGTGTCCCCCGAAGCGATGGAGGGAGGGGCGATCGCCCTCGTGAGGAACGGGGACGAGATCGTCCTGGACATCCCGAAGAGAAGGTTGACGCTGGACGTTCCGGCGGACGAGCTCGCCCGGCGGAGAAAATCGTGGAAAGCCCCGTTGCCGAAGGTCCGGACGGGGTATCTGGCACGGTACGCCAAGCTGGTGGGGTCGGCGGGCACCGGTGCGGTAATTCGATAGGGGGGAACGACGTGAAGATGACCGGAGCGGAAATATTCGTCAAAGCGCTGGAGGACCTGGGGGTGGATGTGGTCTTCGGGTACCCCGGGGGGGCGGTGCTGAACATCTATGACGCCCTCTTCCAGAACACGAAGGTGCGCCATCTGCTCGTCCGCCACGAGCAGGGGGCCGTGCACATGGCCGACGGGTACGCCCGCGCCTCGGGCAAGACCGGCGTATGCCTGGTAACCTCGGGACCCGGCGCGACCAACACGGTCACCGGGATCGCGACGGCGTACATGGACTCGGTGCCCATCGTCGTGTTCACCGGCCAGGTCCCGACGCTCATGATCGGAAACGACGCGTTCCAGGAAGCCGATATCGTCGGGATCACCCGGCCCTGCACGAAGCACAACTACCTGGTCAAGCAGGCCCGGGACCTGGCCCGGATCATCAAGGAGGCGTTCTACATCGCCTCCACGGGACGTCCGGGCCCCGTGCTGGTCGATTTGCCGAAGGATGTCCTGGCGGGGACCACGGAATACCACCTTCCCAAGGAGGTGAAGCTGCGGGGATACCACCCCACCTACGAGGGGCACCAGAAGCAGGTGGAGAACGCCATCCGCATGCTTCTCGAAAAGGAGCGTCCCGTGATCTATGCCGGCGGCGGGGTCATCCTCTCCGGCGCGGCCCATCTGCTGAAGGAGTTCGCCACCCTCCTGGGGGTTCCCGTCACGACGACGCTCATGGGGCTGGGGGGGTTTCCGGGAACGGATCCGCTCTCCCTCGGGATGCTCGGGATGCACGGCACCTACCGGGCGAACATGGCGATCTCGACCTGCGACGTGATCCTCGGCGTGGGCGCGAGGTTCGACGACCGCGTCACCGGGAAGATCGACGAGTTCGCTCCGGGCGCGAAGATCATCCACGTCGACATCGACCCGACCTCCATCCAGAAGAACGTCCCCGTGAACATCCCGATCGTGGGGGACCTGAAGGACGTGCTCCGGAAGATGATCAAGCTCGTCAAGGGAACGAAGGAGGCCGCGCAGTATAGGAAGAAGATCGCCCCGTGGCGGGACCAGATCGACAAGTGGAAGGCGACGTACCCGCTCGCCTACAAGCAGGGAAAGGGAAGGATCAAGCCCCAGTACGTGGTCGAGCAGATCTACGAGATCACGAAGGGGGAGGCGATCGTCACCACCGAGGTGGGGCAGAACCAGATGTTCGCCGCGCAATACTACCTGTTCGACAACCCGAGGACCTTCCTTTCCTCGGGGGGGCTGGGCACGATGGGATACGGGCTTCCGGCGGCGATCGGGGCCCAGGTGGCGATGCCGGACCGGATCGTGGTCGACATCGCGGGGGACGGCAGCATCCAGATGAACATCCAGGAGCTCGCCACCGCCGTCCAGTACCGGCTTCCCGTCAAGGTCGTGATCCTGAACAACGGGTCGCTCGGGATGGTACGGCAGTGGCAGGAGCTTTTCTTCCAGGGGAAGTATTCCCAGACGTGCCTCCCCCAGCTTCCCGATTTCGTGCGCCTCGC
>DASUAN010000379.1:0-6723 GCA_035763765.1 Candidatus Deferrimicrobiaceae bacterium | reverse complement strand
CGTGGCAAGCCGCGGAGGCGATCAAGCTCCTTCTCGGCAAAGGGGAACCGCTCGCCGGCCGATTGCTCACCCTGGACGCCCTGACCGGCTCCGTCTCCATCCACCAGGTTTTCCGGGACCCGGGGTGTCCGTCCTGCGGGGAGTCTCCCAGGATCCGGCTCCCCCTCGAGGCGTCCGAATACGAACAGGAACGGAGTTGCGTGCGATGAAGGAAGCCTTGAGCCCCAACCCGAAACGCGCCGTGATGCTCCTCTCCGGCGGTCTGGACAGCTCCCTGGCCGCCAAGATGATGATCGACCAGGGCGTGGAGCTCTTCGCCCTGCACTTCACTTCCCCGCTCTGCACCTGCACGAGGGGGCCCGGGAGCGGCTGCCGTTCCCAGGCGCAGATCGTGGCCGGGAAGATGGGAATCCCGATCAAGACGATCTCGAAAGGGAGGGAGTATATCGAGATTCTCCGGAATCCTCGGCACGGCCGGGGGGCGGGGATGAACCCCTGCATCGACTGCCGGGTCTTCACGCTTAAGAAAGCGAGGGAGTACATGGCGCAGGTGGGCGCCTCCTTCCTGGTGACCGGCGAGGTGGTCGGCCAGCGCCCCATGTCCCAGCGCTCCGACGCCTTCCGGCTCATCGAGAGGTACAGCGGCTGCCAGGGGCTCGTGCTGAGGCCTCTCTCCGCGAAGCACTTCGAGCCGACCGTCGCCGAACGGGAGGGGTGGGTCGATCGGGAACGGCTGCTCGACATCACGGGCAGGTCGCGCAAGGAACAGATCCGTCTCGCCCAAAGGTGGGACCTCGTCGGCTACCCCTGCCCGGCGGGGGGTTGCCTCCTGACCGACAAGACCTTCTCCATCAAGGTGAGGGACCTCTTCGACCACTGCGCGGATCCGGACCTGACCGATCTCCACCTTCTCAAGGTCGGCAGGCACTTTCGGCTTCGCGACGGCTCCAAGGTGATCGTGGCGAGGAACGAAGCGGAGAACCGGAAGCTGGAGGCCCTCTGCCGGGGAGGGATGCCCGTTTACATCGCAAACGGGTTTTCGGGTCCTTCGATCGGGGTCGAATCGAAAAACGGCGCGCTCCCGGAAGACCTGCTTTCCCGACTGTTCACGAGATACAGCAAACCGGGGACGCCCCCTCCCTTCCCCGTGAGGGAAGTAACCGCAAGGGGCGAGAGGGATCTGGCCCTTCCGGCAAACGCCGACTTCTCGGAGATCGAACGTGCGCTCCTTTGCTGATCCCCGCCCGATGGAAGCGCTTTCCCCCGCCCTCGCGGAGAAATGGAACGCTCTCCTCTCCTCGTTGCGCAAATTGGGATCCGCCGTGGTCGCTTTCAGCGGTGGAGTCGACAGCACGTTCCTCCTCTACGCGGCGCTTACGGCGCTGGGAGAGCGGACCCTCGCCGTGACCGCCACATCGCCCACCTATCCGAAGTCGGAGCGGGACGAGGCGGAGAGGATCGCCCGCGATTGGAACGCCGCCCACCGGTTCGTGGAGTCGAACGAACTCGACATCCCCGGGTTCTCCGAAAACCCCCCCGAGCGCTGCTATCACTGCAAGAAGGAGCTGTTCGGCATCCTGACGGAAATCGCCCGCGCGGAAGGGTACGCGGCGGTATGCGACGGGACGAACCGCGACGACACCGGCGATTTCCGCCCCGGCCGGCGCGCCGCGAAGGAACTGGGCGTGCGCAGCCCGCTGCTGGAAAACGGGATCTCGAAGGAGGAGATCCGGGGGTTGAGCCGCCATTTCCGGCTTCCCACCGCGGAGAAGGGCGCGTTCGCCTGTCTTTCCTCGCGGTTCCCCTACGGGACGCCGATCGATGCGGAATCCCTTCGTCGGGTGGAGGCGTGCGAGGAGATTCTTCGCGGATTCGGCTTCCGACAGTTCCGCGTTCGGGTCCACGGGCAGGTCGCCCGCATCGAGGTCGGGCAGGAGGAGATTCCGCGCCTGTTCGAACCGGAGATCACAGAAGCGGTCCACGGCGGGTTCCGGGCAAACGGCTTCCTCTACGTTTCCGTCGATCTGAAGGGGTACCGAACCGGATCGATGAACGAGGGGGGCGTCGTGGCGGGACTGCTCCCGGATTCCGAACTCTGATCCCTCCTTAGAGCGGAATGCGGAGAAGATCCTCGGCCAGGAGGACCTCTCCGGAATACGCCTCTCGGCACTGCCCGAGAAGGTCCGTCCCCTCGCATTCCGGGTAGAAATGGGTGAGGACCAGTTTCTTGACCCGCGCCGCGGAGGCGACTTCCCCCGCCTCGCGCGGAGTCAGGTGACCTTCCACTTTCCGTTCGTTGGGAAAGGAGCATTCGAAGACCGCCACGTCGGCGTTCCTAGCCGCCGCGACGAGTCCCTCGCACACGTCCGTATCCCCGGAAAACGCTACCGCCCTTCCGGTTTCCGGATCTTCGACCCGAAAGGCGACGCTCTGCGGGGTATGGAAAACGGGAAAAGCGGTCAGGACCAGGGGGCCGAGCGATACGGGCCGGGCGGATACCTCCTCGATCCGGAGCGGATAGTCCGTAGCTTCCATCCAGGGTCCGTACACCCGGCGCAGCCGTTTGTAAAAATCCCGGAACCCGGGTGCTCCCAGAAGGGTGAGCGCCTTCCGGCGGCCGATCCCTTCGTTCCGTAGACTGAAGATCAACGGGGCCAGCTCGGCCGTATGATCCAGGTGCAGGTGGGTGAAGGCGACAACATCCGGCTCGGCCAGGGAGACCCCGAGAACGGCAAGTTTCTGGAGGGTCCCCAGACCGGCGTCGATCAGGAGCGTGCAGTCGCCATGGCGAACCATCTGTCCGGCGGACCCTCGCCGGGGATGGGGCACGGCGGTCCCGGACCCAAGGATGACACATTCCATGCGTCCTGCTTCCGTTCCTTCCGGTGTCGAAACGTTCAGAACCTGCGAACCAGGAGGGCGCTCACGGTGAAGTAGTCGTTCCCCCCCTCCCGGTCCTGCCACTCGACGTTTCCCTCGACTCCCCAACGGGGGACCGGAAAGATCCTCCCTCCCAGGCCGAAGGTGTCGGAGGAGATGTTGCCGATCTGGTCGACGGTCCCCGTCGTATAGCCCTCCGTCCCCCGGGAATAGGAAACCCAGATGCGGTCGTCGTCGGTGCGAAAGTGGGTGAGCTTGACCAACCACGCTCCGTCGTCGCTCGACCCCCCCGAATCGAACTCCGTCCTCGTGAGGATGTATCGCGCGAACAGCGCGTTGCTCCCCCGAAAATACCACTCGAGGGCGGCGACGGCATTCCAGGCGTCGGCGACCGAATAGTGCGCGTATTTCCCCCCCGCGTATCCCACCAGCCCTTTTCCCAAAGGCCAGGCCAGTTCGGTCTCAATGGATGCGCGGGAAAAGACGTCCGCATCCGGGGAGATCCCCCCTTCGAACCGAAGGCTTCCGCCCCCCTCCCATTTTCGCGTGATCCCGGCGGTCCCCCGTCCCTCGTCCTCGCCGAACCGGTGCAGGTAGTCGGCGCGCCCGAGGAACTCCCAGCCGGCAATCCTCTTGTCCCGGACCGCGGCGTGCACCTGGCTCCCGGGGTTCGCCCGCCGGATCCGGAGATGGGCGCCGCCCAATTCGACCTCCGTTCGCGTCACCCGCGCGGCCTTCGCGGCGATGAGGTCGAGCCCCCGCTTCGCCTCCTCGTTCTCGGGATCCAGGGAAAGGGTCTGGGCGAAATGCCTTTTCGCCTCCTCCGGGTTCCCGTCCCAGAAGGCCACCTTGCCCCGCCGCACCCAGACCTCCGGGTCCTCCGGGCGTTCCTTCCCGAGCTCGGAAAGGACCAGTCCGGATTCCCGGTATCGCTTCTGCCAGGCCAGCACGTCGGAGAGCCCGAGCCGAGCCTCGACGTCGCCGGGGTGAGCGGAAAGGACCTCCCGATACTCTCTTTCCCCTCCCCGGAAGTCTCCCGAAAACGACAAGGCCCGCGCAAGCCAGAGGCGTGCTTCCCGGTTCCCGGGATCGTTCTCCAGGATTCCCCGAAGCGTTTCCGTCGCAGCGGCGTATTCGCCCGAGCGCACCTGGGCCACTCCCGCGTCCAGATCGCCCCCGCGGTCTGCGGCCGCCGGGAGGGGAAGGAGATGGAAGAGGACCAGAAGGAGTCGACAGAGACGTGTCGTTTTCCCGGTCATCCCGCCCCCTTCGCCGGCTGTGCCTGCGCTCCTGCGAACCCCTTCCTTTCGAATTTCTCCCATCCCGTTTTCCCGAAATAGTAGTCCCATATCCCGCGGATCCTCCACCAAAGGACGATTTGCCTATATCCCAGATTTTCGAGGAACGCAAACAGGAGCAGCACGGCGAGGTGGGTCCGATCATGGAAATGAAGAAGGGAGGCCCTCCCGTCCCCATAGCGGCTCGTCCGCTCCGTCCATGCGCCGGTCACTACGGAGAAAACCGACACGAGGGTTCCGTAGGTCACGGAGAAAGTCAGAAACAGGAGGAGAAACGATCGGTTCAAAATCCCCACGGCATACAGAAGAGGAACGGCCGCATACCCGAACAACTCCAGCGGAGCCCCCACAAGCTCGAAGAGCACGAAGAACGGATAGGCGAACCATCCCAGAGCCCCGTAACGCGGGTTGAACATCATGGCCCGATGATAGACGAGGGTCTCGATCAGGCCGCGCATCCAGCGGTTCCTCTGCTTTCCCAGGCTCCCGAAGGTCTCGGGAGCTTCCGTCCAGCAGAGCGGCTCCGGGGTGTACCCCACGCGGTAGGGCAGGCGCTTCTCCTTGATGTACCGCTGGATCCTCACGATGATCTCCATATCCTCGCAGACCGTGTCGCGTCCCTTCCCGACATATTCGCAAACGAGCTTCCCCGTCAGATTCCGGGTAAGGTACCCCCCGACCTGGACCACCAGGTCCTTCCGAAAGATCCCGAACACTCCGGAAATGACCATGATCGAGTTCATCCGGGCAAGCGCCGTCCTCCCGATGGAGAAGGAGCGTAAGTATTCGACCACCTGGAACTTCCCCAGTGCCGAGCCGGGGAGTCCCATTTTCCGCACCTGCCCATCGCGAACCTCACAACCGTTGACGAGAGCCACCTGGCCCCCGATCGCCACGATCTCCTGGTCCCGGAGCATGACCTGGAACGCTTGGAGCATCGCTTTTTCGTCGACGATGGAGTCGGCGTCCATCGAGACGAACATGGGGCAGGTGGAGGCGTTGATTCCCGCGTTCAGCGCGTCGGCCTTCCCCCCGTTTTCCTTGTCCACGACCACCCACCGGATCACGCCGTTGGGGAGGCCTTCCCGCATTTCATAAAACCCCCGCACGGGGCGGGTCGTGATCCGGTCCTCGTACGTGATTTCCATGCGCCGGAACCCGAATTCCCGGACGATCGTACCGAGGGTATCGTCCGTCGATCCATCGTTGACCACGATGATCTCCATGCGGGGAAACTGCAACCGAAGGAGCGAAGAAAGGGACTCGACGATGGTCTTCTCCTCGTTGTAGGCAGGAAGGATGATCGAGAGGGGAGGGGTGAACGGCGACCCGAAGACGATGTCCAGGTCCTCGTACGCCTTGGCGCGCAGCCGGCGGCGCACCTCCTGGAATGCCACGATGACGAAAACCAGCTGGATGCTGTTGTAGAGGAAGAAGTACAGGAGAAGGAACCCGTGAAACAGGAAAAAGAGGATCGAAAGCAAACCCATATCAGGTCGGGTCCGGATCCCGCAATAGGGAGGAGGCCTCTTTCCTCAGGCCGGCGTCCGGGTCGTCGGACAACTCCATCGCCGCTCGCGCGGCCACCTCGGGCGAGAGAACCCGAAGGACCCGAAACGCTCTTCTCCTTCGTTCCGGGTCGGAGGATTCCCGTACCGCGATCTCCGCCTCCCCGAGGGGAAACAGCTCCTGAAGGAAATCGGCGGAAGCGGGATAGGCGAGCGCTTCCGAAGGGTCGAATTCCCCGAGGATCAGACCGACGGCGGCCCACACGGGACGCAACTCCTCGAGCTCTTCCCCGAGCGACCGGATCCGCCGGCGCACCGCCTTCGAACCCATGCGGAACAGGGCGATCGCCGCCCGCTTCCGCACAAAGGAGTCCGGATCGGAAAGCATCCGCTCTATCTCCCCCTCCCACTCCGGCGTCTGGGTTCGGGAAAATGCGTTTACCGCAGCCGCCCGGACGCGGCCGTTCGGATCCATCAAGGACCTCCGAAGAAATCTTCCGACGATTCCGATCCGGTACTTCCCGAGGGCTCCTACAGCGGCGGCGCGGACTTCGGCGTCCTCGTCCTCGAGGTATCCCAGGAGCTGCTTCATTGCCCCTCCGCGCCGGGATTTCCCGAGAAGCCATACCATCCCGAGCTTGCGGGTCTTGGTCGAGGGAATCTCCTTCATCAGCTTCGCGGCACGTTCCGGGCTGCGCCCCATGTGATTCGAGAGAGAGGTGGTCACCGCTTCCCGGAGTTTGCGGTCGGGGGTATCCAGGGAGTGTACGAGCGCCTCCATCGCTTCCGGGAATTCCATTTCCCCGAGGATCCGCGCCGCCTTCGCACGGATGTCCGGGTGCGGGTCCAACAGAGCGCTTCCGACCACCCTCGCCACTTCGGGATCCCGCCGGATGGAAACCAGCAGGTCGAGCGCACTTTCGCGGACCTCCGGGGAGGGATCGTTCTTCAGGATCGACAGCGCAACCGTGTACGACTGGCCCGTGGCCACCACCCGGCAGACCTCGAGAGCCCGGAGGCGCTCTTCGGCGGTCAAC
>DASUAN010000378.1:0-3936 GCA_035763765.1 Candidatus Deferrimicrobiaceae bacterium | reverse complement strand
TTCCTCTTGAACCTGCCGCGGCTGGAGTTCGCCGCCCTGATCCCCAAAGGCGATTACGTGACGGTGGTCCTGTTGGGGCAGGGGATCGACGCAGAGCTCGTGGAGTCGTTCTTGAACGCTCCCGAGGTGAAGAAGTGCTTCCCTCCCCGCTGGCGGATGCCGAAGGAGTATTGCCGGTGCTATCCCGCGATCAACGTCATCGGCGCGCACAAGCCGTACGGCGACGGAATGGTGTTCATCGGGGACAGCGGCGTAAGCCGTCTGTACAAGGACGGGATCGGGGGCTCCTACCGCACGGCGAAGGTGGCCGCCAAGACGGCCATCTTCCACGGCATCACCGCCGACGATTTCCAGAAGTACTACCTTCCCGCCTGCCGTGCGCTTTCCACCGACAACGCGATCGGCAAGGTGGTCTTCCTGGTCACCCGGGCGATCCAGAGCCTCAAGTTCGCAAGGCGCGGGCTCCTTCGGATGACGACCTGGGAGCAGCAGGTAACAGGCGCCCGCCGGCAGATGAGCAACGTCCTCTGGGACACGTTCACCGGCAGCGCCTCCTACCGGGACGTGTTCCTGCGGACGCTCCACCCCGTTTTTCTGGGACGTTTCGTGTACGAGATGATCGTCGGGTTGTTCCCGATCGAGAAGCGACTGTGGTACAGGGAGGACAAGATGGCGCTTGGAGGTTTGGGGAAGGTCTACCGGCCCGGCGAGGTGATCGTCCGCCAGGGGGAGGTGGGGGACTGCATGTACGTCATCCAGTCGGGGAAGGTCGAGGTGGTCAGGGAGCACGAGGGGAAGGAGATCCGCCTGGCGGAGCTGGGGGAGGGGGATTTCTTCGGGGAGATGGCGCTCTTCGAGAAAGACGTCCGCTCCGCGACGGTCCGTCCCCTGGGCGATGTGCGGGTGCTCACCGTGGACCGGAAGATGTTCCTCCGGAAGATCCACGACGACCCGTCCCTTGCCTTCATGATCATGCAGCGGATGTCGAAGCGGCTGCGGGAGCTGAACGCGGAACTCACGCGGCTGACGAGCGAGAGACTGGATACGGCGGGTTAGATCGTCAACACCTCTCCCTGTTTCAGGTACCGGATGTTGTTCCGGACGAGCCCCTGGATCTCCTGTTCGATCTCCGGAAAATATTGCGGCTTCGCGTGCATCAGGTAGATGCGGGGCGGCGGGTTTTTCATCTTCGCGAGCTCCTTTTGGAGGAGCGCGGGGGTGAGGTGCCCGGTCTTCACGGCGAGTTCCTCCAGGCGGTTCGGGAAGGAGGATTCCGCGATCAGGTGCTTCACCCGGTAGGCCTCCACCTTCTTCCAGAACCGGTCGGTCGGGCCGGTGTCGCCCGTGTAGGCGATCCCCTTCCCTTCCGGGTCGATCAGGATGATGCCGTAGGCGGGCACGGTGTGGTTGACCCGGATCATGACCAGCCGGTATCCGTCGAGCTTTTCCTCGCGGGAGGGCCGGATCACCTGGAACCGCAGGACGGGCGCCTCGGGGGAGGGGATCCTCGTGAAATCGGGCCAGATTTTGTCGTTGAAGATGTTCGTCTTCAGGGTCCGGATCACGGCTTCGGCGCTGGTGACGGTCACGGTGTTGCCGGTCCCGCGGGTGACCTGGTTGTCGAGCATGAACGGGATTCCCTTGATGTGGTCGAAGTGGGCGTGCGTGAGGATGATCCGGCGGACCTTGCGCTCTTCCTTGATGTTCAAGGACAGGCCGATCGTCCCCCCGTCCAGGAGAATGGTGCCGTCGACCAGAAAGGCGGGGGACCGGTGCCCTGCGACTTCCGACCCGGCGGAACCTAGGACCTTGATTTCCAACCTACCCCGCCTCCCTTCGTCGAACCGTTCCTATTTTGAGCAAAAAAAAACAAGCGATCGCCACCCGTTGGATGCTCGAAATCGGTTTTCGTTTGGAAGGCGACCGATGTTTGTCCGACGAAATCTGTTTGTCGTATGCAAAACATATAAATTTTAATGATTCATCGGCGTCAAGGCAAGGGTTCTTTCAACCGCCAAACCTTGTAGCCAACTTTTGGCAAGAGGCCTATCATAGAAAAAAACGGGCTTTTCTTGACACTTGGCCGGCGCAAAAGGGGGGACGGGAAAAAATGGGAATCTGGGGAAAGAGAAAAGGCGGGGTCCGGGTGGAGCGGGAGGAGTCCGGGAAACTGGTCAGCCTCAAGCTCTCCAAAAAAAGCGGGGAGCCCATCCTCGGGTTCACCTCCCCCGGCGGCGAAGACCAGGCGAAAAAGCTCAAAGCCCAGGCGGCCGAACTGCGGGAGATGGCGGAGAGGCTGGAGCGCATGGCCGAAGAGATGGAGAGGAAGGCCCAGGGAGGAAAGGCGGCCCGGTTTCTCCGGAAGATTTTCCGAAAAGGGATGCCGCAGGAAGGAAAGTGACCGCAACCTGAAGTTTTTCAAGGAAAGGGGCGCCAGATGGGAGAGAAAGCGGTGCCGGAGGTGGAGGAGCGCCTTCGACAGCTCGAAAGGCAGGTCCGGGAATTACGGATGACGAGTCTCGCCGGCGCGGTCGGCGTGGTCGCTCTTTGTCTTTTTTTGCTCTTTCGCATCCTGTCGGGGAGCATCCCGGATGAGATCCGGGCGAAACTGATCGCGGTGATGTACGAAGACGGGAAACCGGGCATCCTGCTTGCGGCCGGGAAGAACCATCCGAGGTTCCTGTTTCGGGATCCCGAGGGGAATCTGCGCGCCGTATTCGAACTGCAGGGGGAGGGGCGACCGGTACTGTCTTTTTTGGACCAGGAGCGCCACTACCGAGCGACCTTCGGGCTTTCCGAGGAGGGGGATCCGGGGATCGCCTTCTGGGACAACGATTACCGGCTGCGGGCGAACTTCAAGATCGCCGGCGGCGGGGAACCGGCGCTGGGCCTGTTCAGCAGAGAGGGCGAGCAAGGATCGAGCGCCGTCCTCTACCTGTCGGACGAGCGCGGTCCGATCCTTTCCATGAGGGACGCCGAGGGGCAGGATTGGTCCATCCCGTGACCTGAAGCCGGGTCGATCCCGTTCGCGTCCTTTTTCCGTAAACTTTTTCCCCGTCGTGCCGATACCAAAGGAAGAGGGACATTCGCATCGCGGGGGTTTTCGGATGAGGCGTGACGGGAGCGCAGGAAGGGGCGGAGGCGGTTCGTTTCGACATGCGGGGCGGGCGGAGGCGATCGGTCTGCCCGAAAATTTTGCATTTTCGTTGGGCCTGATCGGGTTGACGATCTGGTTTCTCCTTTTGTCGTGCGGATGTTCCGCGAACGGAAGAACCGTGATCTTGCGGCCCTCCGAGTCGGACGCCCGGTATTCGTCGGTCCTGGTGAAGGAAGACGGCTCCGACCCGCTCGTGCCTCCCGGGGTCAGCCGGGATTTTCGGGCGGCCCTTTCGAAGCATCTGTACGATCGGGGGGCATTCGTCCACGGGCCGCAACTGCGGATCGTCTACCGCATCACCGGGTTTCCTGCCGCACCGGGGGAGAGTTCAGCCGAGGGGAAGGAAGATCCCGGCCCGGGGGCGGTAACCGTGGAGGTCCGATTCTACAACTTCGTGGAGAAGGAGATCGCATCGATCCGGGCGGAGGGGGATGCCCGGGATGCGGGCCGCATCGACGGGGCGGTCAGGGAGTGCGCCAGGCAGGTGGCGCTGTATGCCAAACAGAATTTCCGGTAAAAGCCGAGAGGGAATTCAGTAAGGGACCTTCGTGATCCGGTCCCCTTTCCGCAGCCGGTCCGCCGCCGAGATCATGTTTAAGGGCGTGGGCCGTCCGATCGTCACCGACACCGTGTCGCCTTCCTTGAGGTCCTCGAGCAGGAGATCGGCGTCCCGGTCGACGATGAAGTTCCACATCGCCCCCTTCCGGTCCTGCACGGTCAAGGTCCGTTCCGCCGCGTCCAGCCGAATGATGGTGCCGAAGACGGTCCGCTCCTCGGCG
>DASUAN010000377.1:0-3071 GCA_035763765.1 Candidatus Deferrimicrobiaceae bacterium | reverse complement strand
CCGGCGCAATCCGGCGGTTCGCCTTGACCGCCGTCGTCAGCAGATTGCAGGCTCCCCTCAGGACGCCTTCATTCTCCGCCAGCCGCGTCAGAAGCCGGTCCTTCACCTCTCTCGGGCCCAACTTGTGCGAGCCCGCCAGGGTCTTGCCATGCTTCTTCATCTGTTCGCGGCTGAACAGTTCCGATCGCAGCGGCGGCTCGTCGACGGCGAACTTTTTCGCCAAACCGTTTCCGCGGAGTCTCGCCCCCGTGCGAAACAGGCTTCCGAGATCGGTCTTGCTGCTCACCTTCAAGGTTCTGGTCCTCATTCCACGGATCAGGATTCGGATTCGGGCAAGGCCACCCGAAGTCGGAGTTCCGGAAATGCCAGTCTTTCGTTTCGTTTGCTTATGGTAGCGGTTCCGATTCCAGGCGGCGGGTCAGGGTAAAGAAATGGTGCCCCATGATGGCCAGCGTGACCGCCTGCCCCAGGTGTCCAGGCTTGCGGAGGAAGGTTTTGCCCAGAAACCGCCAGTAGGCCACCCGGTACCGGGCGAAGATTCCCTGCCGGACGAACGAACGGCCCAGGGCGAGGTAATCCGAGAAGACCAGGCGCGGTTTCGGCATGGCCCCCAACCGGTTCAGCATCGCTTGGGCGCGTTCGAAATACACGGGCGGGCTGTAAATGGACGTGATGACTTTCCGATAGCCGGCAAGGAGCGCTTCCGGGTCCATCCTGGGGATGAAATTCAGCAGGGCCGCCGTGTTGTCGCCCATGCTCTGCCGCAGGATCCGCCCTTCCTCGGAGAGCCTGCGCCACAGGCGCGTGTTGGGGAGCGCGGTCAGCAGGCCGACCATGGAGACGGGAATGGCCGCCTCCTTGATAAAGGCGATCTGCTTCTCGAAGATCTCCGGGGGATCCTGATCGAAGCCGACGATGAACCCTCCCATCACCTCCATCCCGTGCTCCTGGATGCGTCGCACGCACGCCAACAGATCGGCCCTCACGTTCTGCATCTTGCCCGCCGCCCGGTTGCATTCCGTGGAGGGGGTCTCGATCCCGATGAACACCTTGTTGAAGCGGGCCGCCTGCATCAGAGCGAGCAACTCGTCGTCCTCGGCCAGGTTGATCGACGCCTGGGTGAACAGGGAAAACGGGTTCCCCCGGTTCCGCATCCATTCGGCGATCCGGGGAAGCAGGGCCTTGATGGCCGGCTTGTTGCCGACGAAGTTGTCGTCCACGACGAACACCGATCCGCGCCACCCCATGCCGTAAAGCTGTTCGAGCTCCGCAAGGATCTGATCCGCCGTCTTGGTGCGGGGGGTCCGCCCGAAGAGTTCGATGACGTCGCAGAACTCGCAGGAGAACGGGCACCCGCGGGAGTACTGGATGGGCATCGAGCTGTACCGCCGCCACCGCGCCAGAGACAGATCGGGGGGAGGAACCCTGGTCATGTCCGCCCGGTCGGCGGCTTCGTAGCGGTGGCGCGCATTCCCCGCTTCCAGGTCGGAAACGAGCTCTTCGATCACCCCTTCCGCTTCGCCCCGAACGACGTGGTCCGCACCCTCGTACGAAGGGTTGTCGGCGCTCGTGACCGGTCCGCCCACCACCGTCCGCAACCCCGCTTCCCGGCAGCGGGAAAGCATCTGCGCAAGGGAGGGCCCCTGGACCAGCATGGCGCTCAGGAACGCCACGTCGGCCCAGGCGATGTCCTCGTCCCGGAGTTCCTCCACGTTGAGGTCCACCAGTTTTCGTTTCCAGTGCGGCGGAAGCAACGCCGAGACGGTAAGCAACCCCAGAGGAGGATAGGCGGAGCGTTTCCCCAGGAAGCGGAGGGCATGACGAAAACTCCAAAACGTATCGGGGAATTCCGGATAAAGCAGTAGAACCTTCATGTCCGACCCTTCGAGAAGAGGAGAGACGACGACGGGATGCACTGTCGATTATTATAAGACATTATAAACGATCTTAGACAAATCTCCCGTCCCGCAGGTATCGGCTGAGCCGCTCTCTCAGGTAGAGCCTCGACCGGTGGAGACGGGACTTCACCGCCGCGACCGTCAGCCCCAGGATCTTTGCCGTTTCCTCGTTCGACAGCCCCTCGACGTCGCTCAGCACGAAGACCACCCGGTATTTCTCGGAGAGCTCGTCCATGAACCGCCTGATCACCTGCCCGAGCTCCTTGTCGAGCATCCTCCGCTCGACTGTCCGGCTCCAGTCCCGAACAGGACCCGCGTGCACCCCCTCTTCGGTGAAGGCGGGGAGAAATTCATCGATCGGGACGGCTTCCGTCCGCCGGCCCTTGCGCAGCCGCATCAGGCAGGTGTTCACGCAGATCCGGTAGATCCAGGAGTAGAGCGCCGAGTTCCCCCGGAACCGGTCCGCTTTCCGCACCACCGTGAGGAAAACGTCCTGCACCGCTTCCTCGGCGTCGCTTTGGTTCTTCAGGATGGACACGGTGAGGCCATACACCTTCCCATGATATCGGTCGAAGAGGGCTTCGACCGCGGCCGGCTCCCCCAGCCGGAGCCGGGAAAGAAACACCGTGTCTTCCGGGCGCAGGCCGGTGTGGACTGCCCGCTGAGTCGCCAACCCGGAGCCGTTCCCAGGGGGAGCGGTTCCGGCCGATGCACGTTTTTTCCCCGCTCTACCTTCTAGGGCAGGACCGTGATCTAGTCGAGATACGGTCATTGCTACGCGATCTCCCTTCTCTGCGAATCCATTGCGTAATGAAAGTGTAATTTTGACCATCTGCCGCGAGTACCGGCATCTGTCCGAAACGCATGCCGGTCTTTGTCTGATTCACGGACCGGTGTTTGTCCTATGGTGTGGAACGTGCGGTGTGCCATTCCAAAGTTGGCAAGAGAACGGTTATTGGTATAATTTGCGCAAGATCGGCATATGGCGGAAAGACACGCCCGTGCTAGGGGAGTGTAGATGCCATCCAAAATGAAATCCCACCTCATCGCGGAGAATGCCGACTTGCAGGCGCGCCTGGCCGAACTGGAAAACAGGTTGGCCAAGCGACCCTCCGGGAAGGGGGGAGCACCGCCGGACAGTGACGGCCCCGAACGCAGGCGGATCGAGGACGC
>DASUAN010000376.1:0-4819 GCA_035763765.1 Candidatus Deferrimicrobiaceae bacterium | reverse complement strand
GGCTTCGCGGCCTCCGCTCCGCTGCCGGTTCCGCTCGCCGAAGGACGGGGGGGCCGAGCGGTGCTTTTCCGGGAGGAAGGTCAGGCGCAGACTTGCGGGTTCCTCGCAAGGGGAGCGACGGAGCGAGTGACCCCCCTCCGGGGGTGCGGAAGCCGATGACGCCTCAGAAGGCCCGCGTCGAGACGTCCACGATCACCGCCATCAGGATCCCCATCATGTACAGGATGGAGGCTCCGAACGCCCTGCGATACCTGCGTCGGCCGACCACGTTGCGATAGCAAGACAGAAGAAAGAAGCACCAGAGGACGACGGCAACCAGCGCGAACACTCCCGAGCAGTATCCGAACACCCAGAGGGCGAGGGTCGCCGGCAGGAGGCTCACGGCATACAGGAAGAGGAGGATCTTGGTGTACGGTTCGCCCCGGGCGACGGGAAGAACGGGAACTCCCGCATCCCGGTACTCGTCCCTGTGCGCGAGCGCCAGGGTCCAGAAGTGGGGCGGCTGCCAGAGGATCATCACGAGGAACAGGATGATCCCGTCCATCCCGATCCGGCCGGTCACCGCGGAATACCCGATGAGGACGGGGAGCGCCCCCGGGATCCCCCCCGGAATCGTCCCGTAGGGGGAACGCCGCTTCAGGAGGAGGGTGTACAGGAGCGTGTAGGACAGGACGGCGGCGAGCACGAGAGCGGCGGTCATCCCGTGGAAATAGCGGTAGGAAAGGAAAAGCGAGGCCACGATAAGACCGAGGGAGAGGGCAAGCGCTCCCCCGCTGCCGACTCTTCTCATCGCCTCGACCCGTCCCGACACCCTGGGCATCCGGGCATCGAGCGGAGAGTCGAGGATGCCGTTCATGACCGCGGATCCGGAGGCGGCGCCGATGATGCTTGCGAGGCAGGGGATGACGATGCCGGCGGCGGGCATCCCCCTTTCGGCCAGGACCATCCCGGCAAGACCGGCAAGCCCGACGCCCGACACGATGCCGGGTTTCGAGATCAGAAGGGCCGAGCCGGCCAGTTCCACCGGTTTTCCCCTCTCCTCCCCCTCGGCGGGTTTTCTTGGCAGGGCGGTCGCCTTTATGACGACCTCCCTTCGGGGGAAAGTTCTCTCATCCACATCCGGGCAAGCATCATGAGCATTGCCAGCGCCACGGCCAGGTGCAGGGCGGTCGAGAGGAAGTAGAGCCGTGTCATGACCACGGCGCCGCCGACCGCAACCTGCGCCAGGATCAGGAGGACCAGCCCCCCGGCCATCCGCCTGTGCCTCCCGAGGTGGTCGTCCAGGCGGGTCGCCGCCCAGAGCGCCACGACGGTGAGCGCGACGAGTGCGGCGACTACCCGGTGGGAGAACTGGAGGAGGACGCCGCCGGTGAGCAGGCCGGGTACGAGGCCGCCGAGCGAGGTCGGCCAGTCGGGAAGGGAAAGCCCCGCGTCCGCATGACGGACGTACGCCCCCAATGCCGCGAGGAGGAATACGAGGACCCCGATCCCGAAGAACAGGCCCGGGTATCCCCGCACGGAGAAGGAGGGAGACGTTCGGACCCCGTCGAAAACCATCATGTAATAGGCGAGGAGGAATACGACCAGCCCCGTGGTGAAGTGGACGGTGGTGAGCCGGACCGGGATCTGGAGGAGCACGACCGCTCCACCCATGACGATCTCGAGTGCCAGAAGGGTCACCGCCAGAGCGGGTACGGCCTTTGCCCCCCCGCGGTAATGCCGGAACCGTCGGTACGACAGCACGACCAGGGCGACTCCCGCCGTCCCCGCGATCACCCGGTGGAGAAACTCCATGTAGATGTCGAGGCGGAACGGGGGAAGAATCTTCCCGTGGCAGAGGGGCCAGTCGGGACAGGCCAGCCCTGCCTTGAGCCCCGCGACAAGATTTCCCCAGAGGAGCAGAACGAAGAAAAGCCCCACGGTAACCCTTCCGAGCATCGATCCTCCCCCCTTTTCCCCCGGCGGGGACACCCGCCGCGGCGTCAACGGAACAAGGTATCCGAGAGGGTCCCCACGACGATGAGAACGAGGAAGAACAACGGTGCGAGGGCGAATCCCCAGACGAGCCTGTTTTCGTACCGGAGGTGCATGAAGAACAGGGCAACGAGCGACGCCTTCGCGGACGCGATGAGGAGGGCGACGAAGACGTTCATCATCCCGAGGTGCACGTAGGAAACCGCGACGGTGACCACCGTGAGCATGACGAGGGCGCCCCAGACGACGATATAGGTTCTGGTGCCGGAATCGTGTTCCTTCATCGCCTTCCCCCCTATCCCAACAGGTACAGGAGCGGGAACAGGTAGATCCATACCAGGTCCACGAAGTGCCAGTATAACCCCGAAATCTCCACCGGGGTGTGGTAGCTTTCGGAATATCTTCCTCTCCCGGCGAGGAACAGGACCCCACCCAGCAACACCATCCCGGCAAGCACATGCAGGCCGTGGAGACCGGTCAGCATGAAATAGAGGGAGAAGAAGATGTCCGTATCCGGGTACAGCCCGTGGGAGAACTTCTCCGTGTATTCCACGTACTTGATCCCCAGGAAGGTCCCGGCCAGCAGGAGGGTGAGGAAGAGGTACAGCCGGAGAAGCCCCACTTTCCCCTTTCGGATCGCCGCGATGCCGAGCGCGACGGTGAGGCTGCTGCCGATCAGCACCACGGTGTTTATCGCCCCGAGGACGTGGTCCAGCTTCAGGTGGCCCTCGTAGAAGATCTGGGGGTACTTGATCCGGTAGATGATGTAGGAGGTGAACAGTCCTCCGAACAGAAGGACCTCGGTGGCGAGAAACGTCCAGATCCCCAGCGTTGCGGCCTCGCGGGCCGTGGCCGGGTCCATGTGGGCTTCGTGCCCCGCTGCCCCCGGCCCGTGGTGCGTGGATTGTCCGCTCATTTCCCTACGTCTGCCTCCCCGCATACCCGTACGGCCAGTCGGTTACCGTCGGGATTTCCTCGAAATTCTCCGTCGCCGGCGGAGACCCCGTCTCCCACTCCAGGGAGAGGGCTTTCCAGGGGTTCGGCGGGGCGAGGGCGCCCCGGAACAGCCCGCGGACGAAATTCGCGAACATGATGAGAATCCCCGTCGCGAGGATCCACGACCCCACCGTGGACAAGATGTTCAGGGCCTGGTATTGCGCGGGGTATTCCGCGTAGCGCCTCGGCATCCCCTCGAACCCCAGGATGAACTGGGTGAAAAAGGTGACGTTGAAGCCGATGAATATCAGCAGCCAGGCAGGGCGCCCCATCTTCTCGCTGAGCATCCTGCCGGTCATCTTGGGAAACCAGTAGTGCAGGCCGGCCAGAAGCCCCATCACCGTCCCCCCCACCATGGTGTAATGAAAGTGGGCGACGATGAAGTAGGTGTCGTGTACGTGGATGTCCGCCCCCAGGGCCCCCAGGTACATCCCCGTGAGCCCGCCGATGACGAAGAGAAAGATGAAGGTCAGGGCGTACAGCATGGGAGACTCGAACGTGATGGATCCCCGGTACATCGTGGCGATCCAGTTGAAGACCTTGATCGCCGTGGGAATGGCCACGGAGTAGGTCAGGAGGGAGAAGAGGATCACCGCCGTGCCGGACATCCCGGTGACGAACATGTGGTGCCCCCAGACGAAAAACCCGAAAACGGCGATCGCCATGGAGGAATAGGCGATCGCCTTGTACCCGAAGATCGGCTTGCGGGAGAAGGCCGGCACGATCTCGGAGATGATCCCCATCGCGGGGAGGATCATCACGTAGACGACGGGGTGGGAGTAGAACCAGAAGAAGTGCTGGAAGAGTATGGGGTCGCCTCCCTTCGCCGGATCGAAGAAGCCCACCCCGAGGACCCGTTCCATGGCGAGCAGCAGGAAGGTGATCCCCACGACCGGCGTCGCCAGCACCTGGATGATGCTGGTGGCGTACATCGACCAGATGAAAAGCGGCATCCGGTGCCACGTCATCCCCGGCGCCCGGAGCTTGTGGATCGTCACCAGGAAGTTCAGGCCCGTGAGGATGGAGGACATTCCGATGAGAAAGATCCCGAAGGAAAGGGTCGTAACGTCGGCGGCGGTCCGCGCGGAATACGGGGTGTAGAAGGTCCACCCCGTGTCCATCGGGCGGACGAGGGAGAAGAGGATCACGACGATTCCCGCCACGAAGACCCAGTAGCTCATCAGGTTGATCCGGGGAAACGCCACGTCCCTCGCACCGATATGCAGCGGGATGAAGAAGTTCCCCAGACCCGAGGGGATGGCGGGGATGACGAACAGGAAGATCATCAGGGCCCCGTGCATGGTGAACAGCACGTTGTAGGTCTGGTTGGTGAATATGTGCTGCCCGGGAAACAGCAGCTTGATGCGGATCAGGAGAGCGAAAACCCCACCCGCCAGGAAAAAGAAGAGGGTGGTGTACATGTACATCACCCCGATCCGCTTGTGGTCCAGGGTATAGACCCAGGCCCAGACCCCTTTCGATTCGAGGTAGCCCCTCGGGGAGGCGCTACCGTTTTGCGGCTTTTCCCCGTTCCACGTCGTTTCCCGCATCAGTTTTCCCGTCTCTCCTTCCGTTTTCCCCCAATGCGATGACGGAACGGGGGAGTTGGATGCGCAAAAAACTTACCGTTGCAGCGTTTTCAGGTAGGCGATGAGGGCGGAGAGGTCCTCCTCCGAGATTTTCCCTTTGAATTCCGGCATTACGTTGGGATAACCCTTGACGACTTTCGCCTTGGGCTGGTTGATCGATTCCCGAAGATACGCCTCGTCGGCGTTCGCTTTTCCCCCGCCCCCGAGCTCGACCTGCCTGCCGAACAGCCCCCGGAAGGAGGGCCCGACGACCACCGATC
>DASUAN010000375.1:0-7696 GCA_035763765.1 Candidatus Deferrimicrobiaceae bacterium | reverse complement strand
TCCACGTAGTACTTGTGGAACACCACGTCGTAGAGCCCCGGCACCTTTTCCGCGATCTCCCTCGGCTTCTCGGGGCGGACCCGGTAGAGATAGTAGGCGAGCCCGATGCCGCACAGCGCCACGCCCACCGAACCGGCCATCAGCAGGTACTCGAGCGCCGCAGAGTGGTGCGCCCCGCCGCCGGCCGCCCCTTCCGCGGCGTGGCCGAAGACGGGGGCGAGCCACTCCTCGAAGTAGTTGTGCCCGCCGAGGACGTGGGGGATCCCGACCCATCCGCCCGCCACGGAGAGGACGGCCAGGATCATGAGCGGGACGGTCATCGAGTAGGGGGCCTCGTGGACGTGCTTTTCCACCTCGGGGTCCATCCGGGACGGGCCGAAGAAGGTCAAAAACACGAGGCGGAACATGTAGAAGGCCGTGATCCCCGCCGCCGCCGTCCCGACGAGCCAAAGGGCCACGTGGCCGTGCCCGGAGGAGAACGACTTCCAGAGGATCTCGTCCTTCGAGAAGAAGCCCGACAGCCCCGGGATGCCCGAGATCGCCAGCGTGGCGATGAACATCGTGACGAAGGTGACGGGGAGGCGCTTCTTCAGCGAGCCCATCTTCTGCATGTCCTGTTCGCCGGAGAGGGCGTGGATCACCGCGCCGGAGCCCAGAAAGAGGAGGGCCTTGAAGAAGGCGTGGGTCATGAGATGGAAGATCCCGGCGGTGAACGCGCCGACGCCGCACGCCAGGAACATGTACCCCAGCTGGGAGACGGTGGAGTACGCCAGCACGCGCTTGATGTCGTTCTGGCAGATCCCGATGGTGGCGGAGTAGATCGCGGTGCCCGCGCCGACCACGGCCACCGTCATCATCGAGGCGGGGGCCAGAAGGAAGAGCGCGCTCGTGCGGGCGACCATGTACACCCCGGCGGTGACCATCGTGGCGGCGTGGATGAGGGCGGAGACCGGCGTGGGGCCCTCCATCGCGTCGGGCAGCCAGACGTAGAGGGGGATCTGCGCCGATTTCCCCGTGGCCCCCAAGAAGAGGAGCAGGGTGATCGCCGTGGCGAGCCCCGTGGAGAGGACGCCGCTTTCGGCAAGCCCCGGGATCCGCCCGAAGACCTCGGAGTATTCGACCGAGCCGAAGGTCCAGAAGATGAGGAACATGGCGACGAGGAACCCGAAGTCGCCCACCCGGTTCACGACGAAGGCCTTCTTCCCCGCGTCGGCGGCGCTCTTCTTCTCGTACCAGTACCCGATGAGCAGGTAGGAGCAGAGCCCCACCCCCTCCCACCCGACGAACATCAGGAGGAAGTTGCTCCCGAGCACGAGCAGGAGCATCGCGAAGGTGAAGAGGTTCAGGTAGACGAAGTAGCGTGCGAACGCCTTCTCGTGGGACATGTACCCCACGGAGTAGACGTGGATCAGGAAGCCGACCCCGGTGACCACGAGGATCATCACGGAGGAGAGCGGGTCGAGCTGGAAGGAGACCGGCGCGGAGAAGCCGCCCGCCTGAACCCACGGGAAGAGGACCTGGACGAACCGCCGCTCGTGGGGGGGACGCGCGGCCAGCGCGAGGACGCACAGGACCGACACGACAAACGAGGCGCCCACCACCGCGGGCCCGAGGAACGAGACGAGCTTCCGGTACGGCGGGGTCGGAGGATGTCCGTGGGCCTCGCCGTGCCCGTGGCCGGGATCCCCGTGGGCGGATTCGGCCAAAAGGAGCGGCCGCTCGGCGAACAGCGCGATCGCGGCGTTTCCGATCACCCCCAACAGGGGGAGGGCGGGGACGAGCCAGAGGTAGTTTACGATCCCGTCTACCATTTCAGCACGCTCAGTTCCGTGATGTCGATCGTCTCCTTGAGGCGGTAGATCGCGATCAGGATCGCCAGCCCCACGGCGGCCTCGGCCGCCGCGACGGTCATGACCATGAAGGCGAATATCGACCCCGTGACGTCCCCCAGGTAGGAGCCGACCGCGATGAACGCCACGTTGACGGCGTTGAGCATGATCTCCACGCTCATGAGGATGATGAGCGCGTTCTTGCGCGCGACCACTCCCGCCACGCCGATCCCGAACAGGATCCCCGAGAGGAGCAGATAGGCGGACGGTTCCATCATCAGATCTTCCTCTTCGCCAGGGCGATCGCCCCGATCACCGCGGCCAACAGCAGGACCGAGGTGATCTCGAAGGCGAGCAGGTAGTCGGTGAAGAGCGCGCGGCCCACGGCCTGCACGGAGCCGGAGTCCGCGGCGGGCGTCCCCGCCATCCCGAACCGGCGGGCCACCACCGCCGACTCGAGAATGAGCAGCCCCGCGGTGAGGACCCCCAGGAAGCGCATCCCCGTCACCCGCTCCACGGGCAGCCTCTCCTCCGGCACGTTGATCAGCATGATCACGAAGATGAACAGGACGACCACCGCCCCCGCGTAGACGATGACCTGGATCGCCGCGAGGAAGTGCGCCTGCCGCAGGACGAAGAGGGCCGCGACGGAAAAGAGGGTCAGGATCAGGTAGAGCGCGGAGGCCATCGGGTGCCGCCGCGTGACCACCATGATCGAGCCTCCGACGGCGACGGCTCCGAAGACGATGAAGAGGACCGGTTCCATGGGCGCCCTATTTCTCCAGGAGCATGTCGATCGTGTAGATCAGCTTCTCCCGGGTGTGCTCCGGGAAGGTGTACCAGCCGGTGTCCATCCGGATCGCGTCGCAGGGGCACGCCTCCACGCACATCCCGCAGAAGACGCACCGGAGCATGTCGATGTCGAACCGGACGGGGTACTTCTCGATCTTCGGATCCGGGGACTCCCCCGCAACGATCGTGATGCACTTGGCGGGACAGGCCGTCGAGCAGCAGAAGCAGGCCACGCACCGGGGCGACCCGTCGGCCCGCTTCATCAGGCGGTGCAGCCCGCGGAAGCGCGGGGGCATCACCCGCCGGACCTCCGGGTACTCCATCGTGGCGATGTTCTCCTGGTGCCGGAGGTTGCGCAGGAGGTGCCCCATCGTCACCCCGAGCCCCCGAAGGATCTCCAGGAGATAGAGGGTCTCCCCCGCCGACATCTTGCGGGGCCGCGCGACTTTTTTCACGCCGATCGCCATCTTCTCCTCAGTTGCCTCCGCCGATCAGGAGCAGGAAAAGCCCCGTCACGAAGATGTTCGCCAGGGACAGGGGCAGCAGCACCTTCCATCCCAGGCGCATCACCTGGTCGTACCGGAACCGGGGGATCGTCCAGCGCACCCAGATGAAGAGCCACGCGAAGAAGAGCACCTTCCCCACGAACGCCCCGATCCGAAGGATCAGCACGAGGGCCGCCGGAAGGCCCACGGAGATCCCTAAGGGGAACCGGAAGCCGGCGTCCGCGAGGTAGGGGACCTGCCAGCCGCCGAAGAACAAGGTCGCGATCAGGGCCGAGCCGACCACCATGTGGATGTACTCGGCCATGAAGAAGATCGAGAACTTGAAGGAGCCGTACTCCGTGTGGAACCCCGCGACGATCTCCGACTCCCCTTCCGGGAGGTCGAAGGGGGTCCGGTTCGCCTCCGCGTAGACCGCGACGAGGAACAGGACGAACCCGAGCGGCTGCACGACGACGCCCCACTTCGGCAGGAATCCCCACAGGAGGCCCCCCTGGGAAAAGACGATGTCCGAGAGCCGGACGGACCGGAAGACCATCACCAGGCCGATGATGGAGAGCCCGAGGGAGACCTCGTAGGAGAGCATCTGCGCCGAGGAACGCAGGCCGCCCAGGAGGGGGTACTTGCTGTTCGAGGACCACCCCGCCAGGATCACGCCGTAGACCGCCATCCCGGAGATCGCGAAGATGTAGAGGATGCCGACGTTCAGGTCCGCGACCTGGAGGGCGACCTCGCGCCCCGCGATCACGACCGGCGGCCCGAACGGGATGACGGCGAAGGTCATGAGCGCCGGGGCCAGCGCGAACATCGGGGCCATCTGGTAGAAGAGCCGGTGGGCTTGGTCGGGGATGAAATCCTCCTTGAACAACAGCTTGATCGCGTCGGCGAGCGGCTGGAAGATCCCCCCGAGGGTGATCCCGAAGATGTTCGCCCGGTTGGGGCCGCGCCGGTCCTGGATGTAGGCCGCCCCCTTGCGCTCCGCCCACACGAGGATCGGGACGAGGGAGATCGTGAAGGCGAGCATCACCGCGATCCGCGCCACGGAAACGAGGAGGTCGAACCAGCCGCTCATCCCTTCCCTCCGGCCACCTGCCCCGACCCGCCGATCGATTCGTAGCTCATGCCGGCGAAGGAGGCCTCGGACTGCGCGATCTCACGGAACACGGACGCCTCGCCGGCGTATTTCCACCCACCGCCGAGACGGTTGGCGAGCGCGGTGATGATCTCGAGGCCGCTGCGCGCCTTGCCCCGGGGCGGGAACCCCATCCAGAACCGCTGGACGCGCCCGGCGTGATTGGTGAACGTCCCCCCCCGCTCGGCGAACGACGCGGACGGCAGGACGGCGTGCGCCACGCGGGAGACGCCTCCCTCGTTCGTTCCGATCTGGACGACGTAGGGGACGTTGGAAAGAAGCGTTTCGGTCTCCTCGTCGGAGAGGTCGGCGATCCCGTTGCCGAACACGAGCAGCGCCGACAGCTTCCCACCGGCGGCCCTCTGGACGATGTCCAGGAACTTCTCCTCCGAGATCCCCAGAAGCTTCGCCCCCCGGGTGTTGGGGTTCTTGTCGGCCTTGATGAGGAAATCGTCCGAGAACCCGTCTCCCGGGGTCCGGGGGGAGAACCCGAGGTGCGGCGTGCGCAGGACCTCCGCCGCCAGCTTCCGCGCAAGGTAGAGCTCCTCGTTGGAGAACTGGGGCGAGGCGAGGACGGCGACCGACTCGGGGCCGTGCTTCTCGACCGTCTCCCAGAGCCGGAAGGCGACCGAGGAGAGGACCGCCTCCCACGGGACCGCCTTCGGCGTGCCGTTCTCCCGCAGGATGGGGGTCAAAAGCCGCGCCTCGTTCGCCTTCTTGTACTCGAGCCGCCCGGGGTCGCACATCCACATCTGGTTGACCTCGTCGTTCCGGCGGGGCTTGAGGCGGTAGAGGATCTCCTCCTTGAAGTGCGCCTCCACGTTGCACCCGTTGGCGCACCCCGGGCAGATCGACCGGGTCCCGCGGAGAAGCCAGACCCGGCACCTGAACCGGAAATCCTTGCTGGTGAGCGCCCCCACGGGGCAGATGTCCGCCAGGTTTCCGGTGTAGTCGTTGTCGAGCGGCTTCCCCGGGAAGATCGAGATCTCGGAGTGGTCTCCCCGCTGAAAGAACGCGAGCTCGCCGGTTCCGGTGACCTCGTCGAGGAACCGGACGCAGCGGGAGCAGAGGATGCACCGCTCGGCGTCCAGGACGATCTGCCCGCCGATGTCCTGCACCTTCCTCTTGTGGACCTTGTCCTCGAGGGCGTGCCGGCTCTTGTGGAGACCGTACTTCATGTAGTAGATCTGCAGCCCGCACTCGCCGGCCTGGTCGCAGATCGGGCAGTCGATCGGGTGGTGGAGGAGCATGAGCTCCAGGACCCCCGTGACCGCCTGCCGGACCTTCTCGGAGTCGGTCTTGACCACCATCCCCTCCGTCACGACGGTGTTGCACGCGATCTGGAGCTTGGGGAACTTCTCGACCTCCACGAGGCACATGCGGCAGTTCCCCGCGATCGAGAGATTCGGGTGGTAGCAGTAGTGGGGGATCTCGATGCCCGCCGCCTCGGCGGCCTGGAGGATCGTCGTCCCCCCGGGGACGTCCAGCGTGATTCCGTTGATCGTGAAGTTCGGCATGATTCCCTAGAACCGGTTCCCGAAAGGGCATTTTTTGTCGAGGAGGTGGCGGTCGAACTCCTCGCGGAACTTCCAGAGGAACGACTGGGCGGGCATCGCCGCCGCGTCCGCCAGCGGACAGATCGTCCTCCCCAGCATGTTGTCGCACACGTTCAGGATGAGCTCGAGGTCCCCTTCCCGTCCCTCCCCGTTCTCGATGCGGCGCAAAAGCTTCGCCAGCCAGCCGGTGCCCTCCCGGCACGGGGTGCACTGGCCGCACGACTCGTGCGCGTAGAAGTTCATGAGGACGGAGAGGGCGCGCACCATGCAGGTCCCCTCGGGGATGACGATGATGGCCCCCGACCCCACCATCGTGCCGATCTTCTGCATCGACTCGATCTCGTACGGGACGTCGATCTCGTCCGGACGGAGAACGGGCGTCGAGGAGCCTCCGGGGATCACGGCCTTGAGCGCCTTCCCGTCCCGCATGCCCCCGGCGTGCACCTCGATGATCTCCCGCAGCGTCACGCCGACGGGAAGCTCGAACACCCCGGGCCGGTTCACCGGGCCGCTGACGCAGACCAGGCGGTTCCCGCCGTCCTTCCCCATCCCCAGGGAAGCGAATTTCTCGCCCCCGTTCGTGATGATCCACGGAACGTCGGCGATCGTCTCCACGTTGTTCACGATCGTGGGAAGCCCGAACGCGCCGATGGCGGCGGGAAAGGGCGGCTTCAGCCGCGGCCAACCCCGCTTCCCCTCGAGGGAGTTGATGAGCGACGTCTCCTCGCCGCAGATGTACGCGCCGGCCCCGCGGTGGACGGTGACGTCCAGATCGAATCCCGTCCCCTGGATGTTCTTCCCGAGATACCCCTTCGCGTACGCCTCGTCGATCGCCTCCTGGAGGATCCCCGCCTCCCGGACGAACTCGCCGCGGATGTAGATGTAGGCGCTGTGAATCGACAGCGCGAAGCTGGTGATGACGATCCCCTCGAGGAGCAGGTGGGGGCCCTTCGTCATGATGAGCCGGTCCTTGAAGGTGCCCGGCTCCCCCTCGTCGGCGTTGATCACGAGAATCCGGGGGCGGGAGAGGTCCTTCGGGAGGAACCCCCACTTGACGCCCGCGGGGAAGCCGGCGCCCCCGCGCCCGCGCAGGTTCGCCTTCTTGACCTCCTCGATGATCTGCTCCTTCGGCATGGAGAACGCCTTGCGCAGGGCCTCGTATCCCCCGAGCTCCTCGTAGGTGTCGAGGCGGCGGTACTTCTCGTTACCGAAGTGCTTGGTCAGGACGAGTTCCATCGTCTCCCGCCTGTTTTATCCCCGGGGCCAAGTGCTCGCGGGGGGCTTCCGCCTCCGCTACGCTCGCGACCTTGCGCCCGCTCGCTGCCGGTTCCGCTCCCGCACCAGACGCCGCTTCGCGGCGGTTCCCGTTCTTCGCTCCACAGGCCGCTCCGGGGAACCCCCCGCTGCGCACTTTGGCCCCGGTGGTCAATCCGTTCCGTTACCGTATTCGAGAAACGGAAACGATACACTTCGCTTCCTTTACCGGAGCCGGTCGAGGAGCGCGTCGACCGACTCCTCGGTCAGGTTCTCGTGGTAGTCGTCGTTCACCTGCATCACGGGGGCCGTTCCGCAGCTCCCCAGGCACTCCGCCGTCGACAGGGTGAACCGCCCGTCCGGGGTCGTCTCCCCCGGCCTCACCCCGATCTTTTTCGCCACGTGCTCGATCAGGTGCTCCGCCCCCATCAGCGAGCAGGAGAGGTTGCGGCAGATCTGCAGATGGTATTTCCCCACCGGCTTTCGGCGGTACATCGTGTAGAAGGTGGCCACCCCCTCGATGTGCGCCGGCGAGAATCCCAGCAGCGAGGCGACGTATTCGATCGCCTCCCCCGACAGGTACCCGAACTCGCGCTGGGCGAGGTGGAGGGTCGGCAGGATGGCCGCCTC
>DASUAN010000374.1:0-3491 GCA_035763765.1 Candidatus Deferrimicrobiaceae bacterium | reverse complement strand
AGTGCGCCTCCCCGGATTTCTGCCCGTCGATCCGGACGTCGGCCTGCGGTCGGTCCTTACCGCCCGGCGAGGTCCATCATGAACATCCTGATGGTGACCAACACCTACATCCCCCACGTCGGCGGGGTGGCCCGAAGCGTCCAGGGATTCACCGCCGAGTTCCGGCGGCAAGGACACCGCGTCGTCGTCGTCGCCCCGATCTTCGAGGGGATCCCCGAAAGGGAAACGGACGTCATCCGCGTCCCTGCGGTGCAGAACTTCAACGGCAGCGATTTCTCCGTCCCGGTCCCCTTGTCCGGGAAAGTGATTTCGGCATTGAAGACCTTCCCCCGCACGTCGTCCATTCCCATCATCCTTTTCTCCTGGGGGACACGGCCCTCCGGGTCTCCGCCAGCCGGGACATTCCCGTGGTCTTCACCCATCACACCATGTACGAGAAGTACACCCACTATGTCCCGGGGGACTCGCCGAGGCTCAAGCATTTCGTCGTCGACCTGGTCACCGGATACTGCAACCTCTGCGATGCGGTCGTCGCTCCGAGCGGAACGGTGGCGGAGGAGATCAGACGCCGGGGGGTGAAGGTACGCGTGGAAGTCATCCCCACCGGCGTGAACCGGAAAGTCTTCTCCGCCGGGGACGGAAACGCCTTCCGGGAACGGATGGGAATCCCGGCGGACGCATTTCTCGTGGGACACGTGGGCCGTCTCGCCCTGGAGAAGAACCTGGGGTTTCTGGTCGCGGCCGTGGTCCGCTTCCTCCAGCGCGAGCCGAAGGCTCGCTTCTTCCTCGCGGGCGAAGGGCCGATCAAGAAGGAGATCGAGAAGACATTCGCTGCGCAAGGGCTTTCGGGGCGCTACCACTCCAGGGGCGTCATGGACCATCCCGAACTCGCTTCGGCCTATCGGGGGATGGACGTCTTCGCCTTCGCCTCCCACACGGAAACCCAGGGAATGGTGTTGACGGAGGCGATGGCGGCGGGGACGCCGGTGGTGGCCTTGGACGCCTCCGGGGTGCGGGAGGTGGTCCGTGACCAAGAGAACGGGCGCCTGCTCCCCCGGGAGGATCTGGAAAGCTTCGTCTCCGGCCTCGCGTGGGTCGCCGGGCTTTCGGCGGAGGAGAGGACCCGTCTCGGGGAGGGAATCGCGAAGACCGCCGACGAGTTCTCGATGGAGAAAACCGCCGAGAAGACCCTTGCCCTCTACGAATCCCTGGTCGGAAGAAAGCCGCCGCGCAGGACGATCGAGCCGAGTCCATGGACCGCGGCCCGAAATCTGATCGAGGAGGAGTGGAAGATCGTCCGCAATATCGCGCGCGCCGCCGGCGTCGCCGTGATGTCGATGCCGAGAGAGAAGAAAAAATAACGAAAACGGTCCCGGGTCCCTTTTCCCCTCCCGTTTCAGATCTTGTTCTTCAGTACCGGGATCCACTCCCCATCACGCCAGATGGATACCTCGTACTCCGTAATCCTGAGCGCGTCGGTGCCGTGATGCCTCGCCAGGGAATGAAGCTGTTCCCGAGAGACCCACGAGTAGGCGCGGGAGGTCGCCGGTCCGATCACCTTCGCCCATGAGTATGCGAAGCCCACGAAAAACAGCCACAGGGTGAATGCGGCCAGAAAAAGGCAAACGATCTTTTTCATCTCCCCTTCCCCCTGGAACGCGGTTCAACCCTCTTCCTGCTCGGGATAAGGGAATACCGCCGGGTGTGCTGGGATGAATGTGCCGATTTATGAGATGGCAAAAAGGATATCAGAGACGCATGCCGCCGTCAATCACCTCTCGCGGGGCGAATCGATCTCCTCGAGAAGGGAGGCGAGTTCGCCTAAGGAAACGTCGTAGCGCTCCCGGCAGAAGTGGCATTCGACGTTCACCGGTTCCCCCTTTCGGACCAGGTCGTCGACCTCCTGCCTCCCGAGAGCGGCAAGCGCGTCGAGGACCCGGTCCCTCGTGCACGGGCAACGATAGACGACCGCCTTTTTTTCCCCGACGTCGACCGGGAGACCCACGGTTTCCTCCATGATCTCGCCGGGCCCCATGCCGTCGAGGATCATCTCGCTGACCGGGCGGATCCGTCGGAACCGATCCTCCAGATATGCGATCGCCTCCTCGCTCGTTCCGGGCAGTGGGTGCACCAGATAGCCGCCGGACGCTTTCACGACGTTGCCGGAGTCGACGTAGACCCCGAGCGAAACGGCCGCGGGAATCTGCTCCGAGGCGCTCAGATAGTAGGCGATGTCTCTCGCGATCTCGCCCGTCTGCAGGGGGACGCTGCCTCGATAATATTCCCGAATCCCGAGATCCTTGATGACGTTCAGGAATCCCTTCCCGATCGCCCGGCCGACATCGAGCTTCCCGTTCCGGATCGACAGGTGAATGTGCGGCCTTTTCACGTAGCCCCGGACCTGTCCGGCCCCGTCGGCTTCCGCGACCACGCTTTGCAGCGGTCCGTCCCCGCTCACCTGCAGCATCACCTTCTGTCGGTCCTTGAGGAAGCTCGACAGGAGAAGGGCGCCGCTCATGACCCTTCCGAGGGCGGCGGTAGCGGTGGGATAGGTGTCGTGCACCTCCTTCGCCCTCTCCACCGAATCCGTATCGACGAGAGCAACTACGAGAAGCGGCTCTTCCCTCGTGGTTCCTTTCCACAGCGAGTCCATCCGTTCATTTTACCCGCGGGGGAAAAAAAGACCTCCTCCTCCGGCGTCACCCTTCGAGCCAGTCCTCCTGCAGGACCTCGCCCGAAAGACCCGCCACGACGTACCGGACGGGGACCTTCCGTTCGCTCTCCGCGAGGGCCTGCGCCGCCAGTCCGACCAGCCCATGGCAGCAGGGAACCTGCATCACCAGGACCGTCAGGGTGTTGATCTTCGCCTCGTTGAACCAGGCCTTGATCTTCTCCCGATACACGTCCTGCCCGGCATCGAGCTTCGGGCATGCGATCGCCAGGGCCTTCCCTTTCAGAAAATCGTTGTGGAAGTTGCCTATCGCAAAGGGGGCACAGTCGGCGGCGAGCAAAACGTCCGCGCCCTGGTAATAGGGCGCCGTGGGGGATACCAGATGCAGCTGGATCGGCCACTGCCGCAGCTGCGATGCGACCCTCGCCCCTTCCGTCCCCACCGGGGGATCCTCCCTGTTGAACTCGACCATCCGGGAACCCGGGCATCCCTGAAATCCGCTCATCGTATCGCCTCCCTGCTCCTTGTCCGGAGCCTCCTTTCGAGATTGTCGACAAACCCCTCGTATCCTTTTCTTGCCTCGCGAAAGGTGTCATCCACCCGGCGGAACCCCGCGAACAGTTCCCCGACCTGGCGCGTGGAGAGATTCCGGTCCATCCAGGGATAGAGGATCTCGTCCTCTTTCTTGATGTGCTCCGTGAGGATCCCGGCATATCCCGCAAGGCACTCCTGTACGCCTTCCGGATCGCGCCTATCCACGGCTTCGAGCAACCCCTTCAACCACGCCCTCGCCCGGCGGTGGTCGTCGTGCATCACCTGG
>DASUAN010000373.1:0-4017 GCA_035763765.1 Candidatus Deferrimicrobiaceae bacterium | reverse complement strand
CTCGTGTCGGAGCCCCCCCTTCCCAGGGTGGTGATCGCCCCGGTTTCGTCGATCCCCTGGAAGCCCGCCACGACCGCGATCTCCCCGTCCTTCAGGGCGTTCCGGATCGTGTCCCCCTCGATCTTCCGGATGCGCGCCTTGACGAACGCCGAGTCGGTCAGCACCGGAATCTGGAACCCCGTGAACGACCGCGCCTTGTACCCCATCTCGGTGAGGGCGATCGCCAACAGCCCGATCGTCACCTGCTCGCCCGTCGACGCCACCACGTCGAGCTCGCGCTCGCTGGGCATCTCGGAAAGCTGATGCGCCAGGCCGAGGAGGCGGTTCGTTTCTCCCGCCATGGCGGACACCACGACGACCACGTCGTTCCCCTCGTCCTTGGACCGCGCCACCCGTCTGGCGACGTTCTTGATCTTCTCGACGGTCCCGACGGAGGTGCCGCCGTACTTCTGGACAATGAGCGCCATCGTGCCCTTACCCTCCCGGCATCAGGGATCTCACGCGAGAAAGGAATTTCCAAAATCTCGGATCGTCCTTTGCTTCGATCGAAAGCCTTCGCCCGTCCCCGCCTAAAATAGAGAATGTAACCCCAATGGTGTCGTTTGGCAACAGAAACCGGATCTTTTCCGCCCACTCGACCAGGCAGACCCGGTCCTCGGTAAAGACCTCGTCGAGCCCGATGTCCAGGGCCTCCCCTTCCGAGGAGAGCCGGTAGACGTCCACGTGGCGAAGCGGCAGCGTTCCCTGGTGCTCCGTGACGATCGTGAAGCTGGGGGAGACGATCCGCTCCCGGGGGATTCCGAGCGCTTCCCCCACCCCTTTGCAGAAGACCGTCTTTCCCGCGCCGAGGTCGCCTACGAGCGCCACCACGTCCCCCGGCCGCAGAACCTCCCCGAGCGCCCGCGCGATGGCGAGCGTATCCTCCTCACAGGACGATAGAAGTTCGACCTTCATGGCGGGTCACCCGGGCTTGGGGGAGCTTCGCGGAGAGCCGATCGGGCAATTCCCGGGATACGGCCAATCTCTCCGTTTTCCCTTCCCGGTGCCATAGGGCGCAGCGGGGGGGTCGGCGAGGTGGCCTGTGGAGCGAGGAAGTGCACGTCGAGCGGAACCGGCAGTGAGCGGGCGAAGGTCGCGAACGTAGCCGAGCGGACCCCTCCGCGAGCCCATGGCGCCGGAAGGGGAAACGTGCCGTTGTATGGGGGCCACCCTCGCTGTTCCTCACTCCTCCTCGGCCCGGGGCTCGCCCAATGTCTGTTGGAGCGCCTCGCGGATGTTCTCGATGACGTCGGTGGCGGAAACGGACGACATCGGGTGGCGCCTGACGAGGATGTCGGCGGACAGGCCGTGGAGGAAGACGCCCGCGCACGAGGCGTCGGTCGGGGAGAGACCCTGGGAGGCCAGCGCCGCCACCATCCCCGAGAGGGCGTCGCCCATTCCTCCCGACGCCATGTAGGGGTTGCCGGTGGGGTTGATGAAGAGATCCCCCTTCGGGGTGGCGATGATCGTCCTTGCGCCTTTCAGGATCACCGTCACGTTCTCTTCCTCCGCAAAGTGCTGCGCCGAGCCGATCCGGGACGCCTCGATCGCCTCGATCGACTCCCCGGTCAACCGGGACATCTCCCCCGGGTGCGGGGTGACGATGCAGGGAGCCGACGCATTGCGCAGGACCTTCACCTGCCCGGCCAGCGCGTTCAGCCCGTCGGCGTCGATCAGGAAGGGGACCCGGATCCGGGGAATGAGCTCCGCGATGAACTCGGCCGCGCCCGGATAGGTTCCCAATCCCGGCCCGACGACGACGAAGTCGGCCCTGGAGATCCTCTCGAGGAGCTCCGGGATGCAGGCCTTGGGAAAATACCCGGAATCGCCGTCCTCGACGTCCGACGACATCACCTCCATCAGCTTCGCCTCGACGACCGGGCGCAGGGACCGGGGCGCGACCACCGTGATGAGGCCCGCCCCCATCCGCATCGCGGCCGTTCCCGCAAGGCAGGGGGCTCCGGTCATCCCCGGCGAGCCGCCGACGATGTAGACCCTTCCGGCGTCCCCCTTGTGGAAATCGGGCGGCCGGATGGAGAGCATGCTTTTCACCATCCGCTCCTCGAGCACTTCCGTCTTGATGTTCGCGTCGAAGACGGCCTTCGAGGGGATTCCGATGTCGTAGACGTCGGTGTCTCCGCAGTGGATGGAGCCGGGGAGGAGCACCTGGCCGAGTTTCAGCAGCCCGAACGTGCCGGTGCAGTCCGCGCGGATCGCCTCCCCGAGAATCCTCCCCGAGGTCGCGTCGATCCCGGTGGGGACGTCCACCGCGAACACGGTGGCCAGGGACAGGTTGATCGTCTCCACCACGCTGCGCACGATTCCCTCGAGGGCGGAGGAGAGTCCCGTTCCGAGGATCGCGTCGACGCAGAGGTGGACCTCCTCGAGGTAGGTTCGAAGGTCCTCCACGCCTTCCTGGTCCCGGATGATCCGGCACTCGACGTCCATCTTCCGGACGATCTCGTATTGCTTCCGGGCGTCCCCAGAAAGGGCATCCACCTCCGACAGGAGAAAGACCTCGACGTACACGCCCCGATTGTGGAGATGCCGGGCGATCACCATCCCGTCCCCGCCGTTGTTTCCGCGCCCGCAGACGATCGCGACCGACGCCTCTTCCGGGGCCCCGACCTTGTCCTGCAGGATGCGCAGGATCCGCTCGGTGCAGGAGCGGCCGGCGTTCTCCATGAGCACGAGGGCGGGGATCCCGTACTGCTCGATCGTCACCCGGTCGAGCTCGGCCATCTGGCTTGCTGTCGCGACCTTCACCTCTTCTCCCCGCCCGCCTCGATGATCACGAACGCCACCGCCTTTCCCCCGTCGTGGGTGATGCTCACATTGATCCGATCGCCCTTTATCTTTTTCATATACTTATAAGCATTTCCATAAAGTATTACTTCCGGCTTCCCCCTCGCCCCGCGGACCGTCTCCACCTCCCGCCAAAGAATCCCCTGCGACTTCCCCGTACCGAAAGCTTTCAGCACCGCCTCCTTCACGGCGAACCGGCCCGCAAGCCGCTCGGCCTCCCGGACGCTTCGTTTCGCGTACCCCGCTTCGGCGTCCGTGAAGACCCGGCGCACGAAACGGTCCCGGTAGCGGGCAAGGAGCCCCTCGACCCTCCCCACATCCACGATGTCGACGCCGATCCCTACGATCATCGCGATCCCGACGTGCGGCTCCGGATCCTCCTATTTTTTCAAGCGCTGTGGATCAGGTCGGCCATCTCCCGCACCGCCTGACCCAGCCCAACGAACACCGCCCTCGCGATGATGCTGTGGCCGATGTTGAACTCCTCGATCTCCGGAAGGGCAAGGATCGGGACGATGTTGCGCAGGTCGAGCCCGTGCCCGGCGAACACTTTCAGCCCGATGTTCCGGCCGTGCGCGGCGGCGACCCGGATCTTTTCGAACTCCTCTCCGAACTTCCCGGCCTGGAAGGCGCGGCAGTACGTCCCCGTGTGGATCTCGACGGCGTCGGCTCCTGCGTGCTTCGCCGCGCGGACCTGGGAAAGGTCCGGGTCGATGAAGAGGCTCACCAGGATCCCCGCTTCTTTCAGTCGGGAAACCGTCCCGTGGAGCGCCTCCCGCTGGCCCAGGACGTCCAGGCCCCCTTCCGTCGTGATCTCCTCCCGTTTTTCGGGGACGAGGGTCGAGAAGAAGGGAAGGATCCGGGATGCGATCCGCACCATCTCCTCGGTGGACGCCATCTCCAGGTTGATTCTCGTCTGGACGACTTCCTTGAGAAGCTCGACATCCCGGTCCTGGATGTGCCTCCGGTCCTCCCGGAGGTGCACCGTGATCCCGTCCGCACCGTTTAGCTCGGCGATCCCCGCCGCCGTTACCGGATCCGGCGCGGTCCCCCGCCGGGCCTGCCGAACCGTGGCGACGTGGTCGATGTTGACTCCCAGCCTCTTGTGCATGCTCTCTCTACGGGATCTCGGCGGTGGCCCGTTCCGCGAGGGCGTTGACGATCCGCTCGGTC
>DASUAN010000372.1:0-6967 GCA_035763765.1 Candidatus Deferrimicrobiaceae bacterium | reverse complement strand
CGGAGAATTCCCGCTCCACCCGGAGAAGCCGCATGCTGAGCATCTTCGTGAAGGCCCGGGCGAACCCGGGGAGGGTGGAAAGCAGGTCGAGCAGGTGTCTTCTCGGCAGGACCGTGACCGTGGCACTCGTGACGGCGACGGCCGTGAAGGGCCGGAATCCCTTGGAGAGAATGAGCTCTCCGAACACGTTGCCGGGGCGAAGGATGTGAAGGATCGAATAGGTGCCCTTTTCCGATACGGAGATCAGCTTCACCAGGCCGGTCTTCACGATGAACAGGGCGTCGGCGGGGTCGCCTTCGCAGAAGATCGAGGTCCCGGCGGCGTGCGCCTTGTCGATGCACAAAGCTCTGATTTTCTGGGTCTCTGCGTCGGGGATCTCGCGGAACAGATCTTCCGACGTCTGAAAGGGAAGGGACATGGGCAAAGCCTCGTCCGGTCGGCGCTCCGCTGCGTCACGACCTGCCTTATTCTACTCCCCCGGGGGGAGATTCTTCCACACGTCCTTGCGGGAGTCACGCATCGGGAAGCCGTCGGAAAAAAAATGCCCGCCGGAACCCCCGGGGGGGGAATTCCGCGGGCGGTGCGATGCGGTTTTTTGCTTGCCTCCGGCGATCAGGCAGCCAGGCGAATTTTCCTCTCTTCGGGTGGAGCGGCTTCCACCGTCTCGGGAAGAGGCCATTCGGCCCACGCGAAGTGGATCCCCGTCGCCTCCTCCTCGGCCATCGAGGCCAGCAGCACGCCGGTGAACGCAGCAACGAGGATCAGGACCCCGGCGGTTGCGATGCCAAAACCGACAGTCATTCCCTCGAGGATGATGCCTTCCATTGCTCTCACCTCCTTTCACTTAACAATCTAGGGAAGAAACGGGGTGCCTTCCGTGAGGAATCTAACAATAGGAATTCACTGATATAAAAAGACCGGAACAAAAAAGAGGGCCGAACTCCCGAGCTGCCCTGGAGGCTGGAAAATCTCTTTTATTTCGAGGGGATGGTCTTCCGCTCGCGGCCCGGGGGATGGCCGGCCTCTCCCATGCCGATCCGCACGACGCTGCCGTCTTGCCGGGTCCGGGTCCATCCGCTGGACGATTTGATCCCCTGCGGTTCGGCGGGGGAACCCGGGGACGGTTCTCCGCGGACGACCTCCAGGGTTCTCCCCGAATGCTTCTTCTTCCGTTTCTCCCGAATCGCCTGCTCTCGTTCGATCTCGGAGGAGGCGATTCTCGCCGCGACCATCGCAAACCCGATGTCAAAATTTCGCATGGTCCTTCCCTCCGCGGGAGGTTGTTTCCCTTTGGATGTTCGGAAGGGAGGGATCGTTTCCGCGTCGTCTCATCCGCCCGCTTCGCTCATCAGGCGGGAAAGATAGCGGACGAGCAGATACCCGCAACCGCTCAGGATCAGAAGGACCAGATACACGATCACAATCTGAAAGGGATGCGGCTGGATGGAATGGGAGAGACGGCTTCGGAATCGCGCCTTGCGCGAGGGAGTCTTCGCGGGACGGTCCGTTTTCGTCGAGGAAGGGATGGGGGGTTCGCCGCGGGATGCGGCGAACCCTTCGCTTCGCCATTCGATCGGTTTCTCGACAAGTCGCGTCCGTTCCGGGGGCGGTCGCTCCGGCGCCGCTGCACGCGGATGCAACGAAACGGGGGGCTTCCGCTCCGCCCGGGAAGGGAGCGGCTCCGGGCGGATGGTGCCGGAGATGTCGAAGCCCCCGATGGGCAACCTCTTCGGACGGATCTCCCGGAAGAGGGCAAGGGAGTAAACGTTGTCGGGGACGGGTTCGGCGGCGGTTTCCTCCTTGGGCGCCGGCCTCGGCTGCGCGTTTGTCTTCGCCTGCGGCGAGCTGTGCCGGGCATGTCCCGGGAGATTCTCTCGCGAGACGCCCGCGGGGAAAGGTTTTTCTTCCGATGACGGGAGGTTGAGGTCGAGGAACGCCTGATCGTCCGGATCCGCGGACTCCCGGGCCCCCATGCGCATCACCGGGGTCGGGACGACGATCGTTTCCGCGCAGTTTCGGCAGCGCACCTCCGCCCACTTGAAGCCCCTCATCATCGATTCGTTCATCCGGTAGCGTGCCTGGCAATAGTTGCACTCGATCAGCATCGCCTTACCCCGTGGGTTCCTCCCGGAGGAAAACCCGCACCGATGTGTCCGGTCGGACCGGGAGAAACGCCTGTTCTTCGCACGGTGCCTCCTCGTGCCGAGATCGTCTTTCCGTCCAGATGGTGTGCGGTGGCGCAAGAAAAATGTATCGCTTCGCAGAGCCGATGGCAAGCGTTCGCCACCGAAGTTCGATATGATATTTCCAGATTCGACCGCCTCGAGACATCCCAGCCGGCTCCACCAGATGGCTCGTCGGGCGGTTTCGTAAATCCGTGGGGACAGGGCGATGACCGGGGGGGGTTCGAAGGACCAGACAGTCGAGCATCCCGGCAGGTTTTCCAACCTGCGGCGGTTTCTCTCCTACGCCAGGCCGTACCGCAGGACCTTGATCCTGTCCACGACCCTGGGCGTCCTGAAATACAACCTTCCCGTTCTCTTTCCCCTCATCCTCAAGGACGTTGTCGACCATCTGCTGAGCGGCAAAAAGAGCCCATTCGGGTTCAGCTTCGACCAGCTCATGGCCTTTTCCGTTCTCCTGTTCGCGGTCTACGCGGTGGTCACCTATTTCCGTTCCTACGTGGCCGACCGCCTTTCCCAGAAGATTGTCTTCGACGTCCGGACCGACCTCTTCCGGCACCTGCAGACGCTCTCCATGGATTTCTTTCACGGGCGGAAAACCGGCGCCATCGCCTCGCGCCTGGTCACCGACGTGGCCCTCTCGCAGCAGTTCATCGGCCTGGCCGGAACCAACGTGTTCATGGATCTTACCAGCCTGCTCGCCATCGGCGTGGTGGTGTTCGCCATGAACGGGAAGCTGGCCCTGATCGCCTTCTCCACCTTGCCGCTCTATGTTCTCCTGCACCGGCGGCTGGGGCAGCGCATGCGCCGGGACTCCCGGGAGGCGCGCCGCCGGATGGAACTGGTGGAGGGCGGCCTGCACGAGACCATCAGCGGGATCGCCGAGGTGAAAAGCTTCACCCGGGAACGGGAAGAGACCCGTCGCTTCCGGCAGGCCTGCCGACACTACCTGGAAAGCGCCTTCTCCAACATCCGCACGCAGACGTTGTCGCTGGGAACGACCGCGCTGCTCACCCGCATTCCGCCGGTCCTGGTGCTGTGGGCGGGCGGTCACCTCGTCCTGCGGGAAGAGCTGACGGTCGGTTCGCTGATGGCGTTTTACGCCTACCTGGAGATGATCTACCACCCGCTCACCCGCCTGAGCGACCTGAACATGCAGCTCTCCAATTCCCTGGCGGCCATCGACCGTTTGTTCGAGTTCTTCGACCTGGAGCCGGAGGTGCGGCCGTCGGGAAGCGCGCCCCGGCTGGATGTTCCGCGGGGGGAAATCCGTTACCGGCAGGTCACCTTCGGGTACCGACCCGGCTTGCCCGTGCTCCGGGACGTCGATCTGACCATCGCGCCCGGCCAGCGCGCGGCCCTCGTGGGAATGAGCGGGGCCGGGAAGAGCACCCTGGTGAAGCTGCTCATCCGCTTCCATGACCCGTGGCAGGGTCGGATCGAAATCGACGGACAGGACATCGCCGGGACGGACCTCCATTCCCTGCGCTCCCAGGTCGCCTTGGTGCAGCAGGACCTGGTCCTGTTCAGCGGCACCATCGAGGAAAACCTCCGCGTGGGGAAGGCAAATGCCGTTCCACGGGAGATCGAAGACGCCGCCGAACGGGCCAATGCCCTCCCCTTCATCGCCGAGTTCCCCGAGGGGTTCCGGACCGAAATCGGCGAACGGGGAGTGAAGCTCTCCGGGGGACAGAAGCAGCGGATCGCCATCGCCCGGGCATTTTTGAAGAATGCGCCCATCCTCGTTCTGGACGAATCGACCTCGAACCTGGATCAGCCCTCCGAGGCGGTGGTCTACGAGGCCCTGGAGCGCCTGATGGCCGGCCGGACCACTCTCATCATCGCGCATCGTGCCTCCACCGTCGCCCACGCCGACCAGATCATCGTCATCGATTACGGCCGGGTCGCCGAACAGGGTCCCCACCGGGAGCTGATTCTGAATCCGGAGGGGATCTATGGGAAACTGTACGGCCGATTGTTCGTGGATCTGGCCGCAAGGCGGGTCGGGGAATGACGGAAGAGCAGAAGAAGACGGAACGGATCCCGACCCGCACGAGGATGACATGCCTCATTTGGGTCGCGATCTTTTTGGGGATCGCGCTTTTCGCCCGGTTCTGTGCGATAGTGATTTCCGGAGTAAACGCACGCTGACCCCACCGGCGCCCGTCTCCTTCAGGAGCGCTGATCCGGCGGTTTTCTCGCTTCCCCGGACCCGGAGCGGATCACCCCTCGAGACAGAACATGGTGTGGCTGCTGCGGACCCCCCCGAGCGGCCGGATCTTGTCGTAGACGATCTTCAATATCTCCTCGGAATTCGCCCCCCGGACCATCGCCACCAGGTCATAGAGACCGCTCACGAGGAAAACCCCTTCCACGCCTTTGATCTTCCGAAGGCCCTGGGCGACTTTCCTGTCCTTTCCCGGTTCCGCGTTGACGAGAATGACGGCGGTCGTCATGGCTGCTCCTCCTTTTTCATCGGGGTTTCGATCGTGAATGGATGGGAACCGACGCCGGTTCCGTTCGCCTGCAATGGAAAATTTACCACCCCTTCGCTATCGATGTCGAGTTCCCGGTCTGGCCCCCGAAAGAGTGGGATTTGTGGGGGTCCCGTCGTATAGTGAGGAGAAGGCCGGCGCCGCTGCGGCTCGTGGGCAGGAGGACCGGAGAGATGATCCATGCGGGGATCGCCGAATACGGAGCGATTTTGACCGCATTGTCCGGTTTCTCTCTTTCGGGGATGGAACCCACCACGACCGTAATCCTGATCGCTGTCGGCGTCGTCTTCCTGTTCTGGCTGGTCGTCTTCAAATTGTAAACAAGACACCGTTCGAGAAGTTTCTGATGGATCCCCGGGAAGGGATGGCGCGCCTGGAGCGATTCGAACGCCCGACCCGCTGCTTAGAAGGCAGCTGCTCTATCCACCTGAGCTACAGGCGCGCGGAGTGATAGGATTATAGCAGCAAACCCCGGCGGCCGTTCCGGCCATTTGAGCCGGGGGGGCGGTTTTCATCATCCCACGGATGTGATGATGGACCCCAAGGTGATCAATTGCGCGGCGCTTCACGTGCCGCCGGAACCTTCCGGACCGGCTTCCGCCGATCCCGCTCGGAGGGAGGTCCGCTGGACCATCCCGGTGGAGGGGATGACGTGCGCCTCCTGTGTCGCCCGGGTGGAAAAGGCGATCGCCGGGGTGGAAGGGGTGACCGGGGCGTCCGTCAACCTGGCGGCGAAGAGCGCGACGATCGTCGCCGATCCGGAAAAGACGGACCCCGGCAAGATCCTCTCCGCGATCCGCGACACCGGCTACGAGGTCCCGGCGCAGCGAACGGAGTTTCCCGTCGAAGGGATGACGTGCGCCTCGTGCGTTGCCCGGGTGGAGAGGGCCGTCGGAGCGGTCCCCGGCGTCCTCTCCGCGGGCGTGAACCTGGCCACGCGGTCCGGGACGATAACGTTCCTGCCGGGGGTGACCGACATGGCCGCGGTCCGCGCCGCGGTGGAGAGGGTGGGGTACCGCGTCCCGGAGACCATCGCGGAGGAGGACCCGGTCGCCAGGCAGGAGCGGAGGCAGCGGGAGGAGGAGCGGTCGCTTCTCACCCGGCTTCGCGCAGGGGTACTGCTGGGGGTGCCGCTCTTTCTTCTCGCGCAGTGGGAGATGGTCGCCGGCCCCAGCCGGTTTCCCCTGTCTTCCTTCGCCTCCGCCCTCGCGCAGATGCTCCTGGCGACCCCGATCCAGTTCTACGTCGGGTCCCGCTTCTACCGCGGGGCCTTCGCCACGGCGAAGCACGGAACGACGGACATGAACACGCTGGTCGCCATGGGCACGACGGCCGCCTACGGGTACAGCCTCGTCGCCACCTTCTTCCCCCGGTTCTTCGCCGCCGCGGGGGCCGCGCCCAACGTGTACTACGACACTTCCGCCGCGATCATCGTCCTCGTTCTGCTCGGGAGATATTTCGAGACCCGGGCCAAGGGCAGAACTTCCGAGGCGGTGAAACGGCTGATCGGCCTCCAGCCGAAGACGGCCCGGGTGATCCGGGACGGCGCAGAGGTCGACATCCCCCTCGACGGCGTGCTCGTCGGGGATCGGATCGTGATGCGGCCCGGCGAGAAGGTCCCGGTGGACGGCACGGTCCTCGAGGGGACTGGCTCCGTCGACGAGTCGATGATGACGGGCGAGCCGATCCCCGTGGACAAGGGGCCGGGCGACCCCGTGACCGGGGGGACGATGAACGTCAACGGGCGGCTCGTCGTACTCGCCACGCACGTGGGGAGGGACACGGCCCTCGCCCGGATCGTCCGGATGGTGCAGGAAGCGCAGGGGAGCAAGCCCCCGATCGGCCGGCTGGCGGACGTGATCGCTTCCTACTTCGTCCCCGCGGTGATGGGCGTGGCGGCGCTGACCTTCGCCGTCTGGTGGTTTTTCGGGCCGCAGCCGCGGCTCACCTATGCGATGCTCAGCGCCATTTCGGTCCTGATCATCGCCTGCCCCTGCGCCCTCGGGCTCGCCACCCCGACCTCGATCATGGTGGGGACGGGAAAGGGGGCGGAGCTCGGGATCCTGATCCGGAGCGGGGCCGCGCTGGAGACGGCGCACAAGGTGGGCACCGTCATCCTCGACAAGACGGGGACGGTCACGCGCGGCCGGCCGGAGCTTTCCGCGGTCCGGGCGGCGCCGAACGGCCCTTTCGCGGGGGCCGACGGGGAACGGGAGCTGCTCCGGATCGCCGCATCCGCCGAGAGCGGTTCGGAACACCCGCTGGCGGACGCGGTGGTGCGCGGAGCGA
>DASUAN010000371.1:0-4417 GCA_035763765.1 Candidatus Deferrimicrobiaceae bacterium | reverse complement strand
AGGACGAACTCCCGTCGTTCCGGGGACCTCACCGCACGCCCCCCCGCAATGCGGCGAACTCCTTCTTGACCCCCGCGGCGTCCCCGCAGCTCATCTTCCCCTCGGGGCAGCGCCCCCGCAGGCATCCCGGACCCGCCTTCTCAAAGAGGAGAGGGGCCCTCTCCACGGCGATCGCAAGCATTCTCCCGGCCATCTCCCGGATCTCCCACTGCGCGCGCCGGCACAGGCGCAGCGCGAAGAAGTGATGGAGCTCCCGGGCGTTCATGCTGACCATGATCTTCGTCTCGGTGGCGTTGGGCAGAACGAACCGCGCGTCCTCCGCCGGAATGCCCGCCGCCAGCATCTCTTCGTACAGCTCCGAGCACTTCTCCATGTGCTTCTCGAACTTATCATACAGGGGATCGGCCTGGGGCGCCCTGGCGGATTCCTTCCCGCGCCGTCCGGCGGCCTTCCCCCCGCCCAAGGATTTCGGCCTCACGTACCCGAAGGTCGCGGCGACGTACCGCTGGCTCTGCTGGGAGTAGGAGGCGATCCGGTGGCGGACCAACTGGTGCGAGGTCGCCCGGGAGATCCCCTCGACGCCGTAGGTGAAGGTCACGTGTTCCAGGACCGAGGCGTGCCCCATGGAGAGGACCCGACGGACGAGATTGCGCACGTCCCGGCGGGAGATCTCCTCCTGGAGATCACCGATCGAGGCGGGAGAGTAGCACAGGCGGGCGGCCAGCGCCACGAGCCGTTCCGGCTCCGGAGTGCACTGCAGGAGGATGACGTTCACGGAAGGATGGACGTCTCTGCGCCTCGTCAGCGGGCCTTTTCGTATTTTTTCTGGAACTTCTCGATCCGGCCTGCGGTGTCGACCAGCTTCTGCTTGCCGGTGAAGAACGGGTGGCAGTTGGAGCAGATGGCTACCTTGATCTCTTCGATCGTGGACATGGTCTCGAAGGTGTTCCCGCAGGCGCACTTGACCGTCGATTTCCGGTATTTCGGGTGGATGTCTGCTTTCATCGGTTCGTCGCTTTCCTCCCTGGTCACGAGTTCATCGAGTCGAGGAACTCCTGATTCGTTTTCGTCTTGGAAATCTTGTCGAGGAGAAACTCCATGCTCTCCGCGGGCGACAGCGGGGAGAGGAATTTCCGCAGGATCCAGATCCGCTGGAGAACGGGCTTTTCGAGAAGGAGTTCCTCCTTCCTCGTCCCGGACTTGTTGATGTCGATGGCCGGGAAGATCCGCTTTTCGGAGATCTTCCGGTCCAGAACGAGCTCCATGTTCCCCGTCCCCTTGAACTCCTCGAAAATGACCTCGTCCATCCGGCTTCCCGTCTCGATCAGCGCCGTTGCGATGATGGTCAGGGAGCCGCCCTCCTCGATGTTCCGAGCGGCGCCGAAAAACCGCTTCGGCTTCTGGAGGGCGTTTGCGTCCACGCCGCCGGAGAGCACCTTGCCCGAGGGGGGCACCACGGCGTTGTAGGCGCGCGCCAGGCGGGTGATGCTGTCGAGGAGGATCACGACGTCCTTCTTGTGCTCGACGAGGCGCTTGGCCTTCTCCAGGACCATCTCGGCCACCTGCACGTGCCTCTGGGCGGGCTCGTCGAACGTGGAGGAGATGACCTCCCCCTTCACGCTGCGCTGCATGTCGGTGACCTCCTCGGGCCGCTCGTCGATGAGGAGGACGATCAAAACGACCTCGGAGTGGTTCTTGGTCATGGCGTTGGCGATGTTCTGGAGGATGATCGTCTTGCCGGCCCGGGGCGGCGAGGTGATCAGGGCCCGCTGACCCTTCCCGATGGGGGCGATGAGGTCGATGATGCGCGTCGAGTAGTTGTCGTGGACGTGCTCCATCCGGAACTTTTCCTGCGGGTAGAGCGGCGTCAGGTTGTCGAAGATGATCTTGTCCTTGGCGATCTCCGGGTCTTCCGTGTTGATCTTCTCCACCTTGAGGAGGGCGAAATACCGTTCGTCCCCCTTGGGCGCCCGGATCTGCCCCGTCACCGTGTCCCCGGTGCGGAGCGCGAAGCGGCGGATCTGGGAGGGGGAGACGTAGATGTCGTCCGGCCCCGGGAGGTAGTTCGAGTCGGGGGAACGGAGGAAGCCGTACCCGTCGGGGAGTACCTCGAGCACCCCCTCGCCGGAGACGATCACCTCCTGGTCCGTCTGGGCTTGCAGGATGGCGAAGATGAGCTCCTGCTTCTTCAGTCCCGCCGCGCCGTCGACGTGGAGACTTTTCGCAATTTCGGTGAGATCCCCGATCCGCATCGCTTTCAGTTCTTTCAGATTCATGCACCTTCCCCTCAAGATTGTAGGCCGGTCGGATTTCCTGATACGCCTGGTTCCCGTGATGGGTAGAAGAGCTCCGGCAGGTTACCGAATCAAACTGTAAGATTCATTTTCCGCCCCGCGGTTTCCGAATGTCAAGGAAAATCGCCGGACCGGCATCCGCTCCTAATCCTTGTAGACGGTCAATGCGTTTCCCTTTTTCCGCAGCGATTCGTGGACCATGGCCTCGGTGTGGGGGATCAGCACCCGCTCCGTGTCGCCGTCCTTCGGGTACTGGGCCACGCCGATCGCCACCGTGAGGTGGATCTTCCCCTTGCCGACCGGAGAGGCGTTCATGGCGTCGACGATCTGCCCCGCCACCTTCGCCGCTTCCGCTTTCGCCATCTTGGGCAGCACGACGTAGATCATCCCTCCGGAGCGTGCGGAGTAGTCCACCTCCCGGAGCTTCCCCTTGATCCTTGCGGCCGTCTCCGCCAGCGCGGCATCCGCCGTCAAGTGTCCGTACACCTCGTTCATCTCGCGGAGACTGCGGACCTTCAGGAAGAGGAGGCTCACCGGGTGGCGGAACTTCTTCCCCCGGGACAGTTCGCGGTGCAGGACCTCGTGGAAATACTTGAAGGTGTACAGGCCGGTGACCGAGTCGATGTCCGGAACCCGCGAGATCCTGCCGCGCAGGCCCCGCAGGGCGAGAAAGAAGGTGGCGAGCCGGGAATAGGCGAGAAAGGACTCCTGCGTCTCCGGCGTGAAGAGGTCGGGGTCGGAGGAATCCACGAGGAAGACGCCGAGCGTCTCCCCCTGGAGCCGGCACGGAGTCGCGTACAGACTCCGGTACGCGTGTTCCAGACGGAACGAGGGATCCTTGACCCGTTCGTCCCCGCCCGCGACGGTCACCGTCCCCTGGCAGGCCGCCATGACCACGGGAAGGATCTTCTTCGTGTACATCTCCTTGATGAATTTGCCCGAGAGGCCGCGATGGGCGAAGACGGACAGCTCCTCCGCCTCGGGATCCACCGCGATCGTCACGGCGGAAAGGAGGGGATAGTTGTCCATGAGGAGGCTCATCAGGTAGTTCGCCTGCTCCTCCTCCGAATATTTCTTCTCCAACCTGCCGAACATCTCGTTCTCGATGCGGATCCGGATGTTGTCGCCGCTCATTCGTTCTCCTAGAGGGTCGGGAAAATCGATTACGGGAAGAAATCAGTAATATAGATAAAACTTAGCTGCCGGCCGGTCAAGGATTTTTCCCGACGGTAGGAGTGGAACGAGGGGGAGCAGACGGTGCAAGGTCCCGCTACCTCGAGATGATTCCGCGGCACCCCCGCTGCGGCGAGCCCTTCCAGGGCGATGGAAGGAAGATCGGCCGTCCATTTCCCCGCCGTCTTTCCCCGGGAGAGGGATCGTCCCCCCCCGGGCAGCGGCCGGAGAAGATCGGCCACTTCCTCTCCGATTTCATAGCAGCAGCCGCGGGCCGACGGCCCCGCCGCCGCGACGAGCCGGCGGACCGCGGCGGGACCGAAGCGCTCCCCCAGCCGGCGGACGGTCTCGCCGATCAATCCGGCGGCAAATCCCCGCCACCCTGCGTGGACGGCCGCACCCGCCGGAACCTCCGGGTCGGCGATCAGGACCGGAACGCAGTCGGCGGTGCGAACCCCGACGCCCGTCCCCCGGGCCGCGGTCCACAGCGCGTCCCCCTTCCGAATTCCTTCGCCCTCCGGAACGGCATCCCCTTCCTCCCATTCCAGCACGTCCGCGGAGTGGATTTGCCGCAGCGTGCCGACCCGTGAGGAGGGCACGGAAAAAACGATCCCCAGCCTCTCGGCATCCCCTCTCCTTGGGACGGGATCCACGCCGAGAAACGCATGGTAGACCCCGGGAACGGAACGAAGCAGTGGGGACTGGACGAAACGGGGGAGAATCATCGCCCCGCCCCTCCCGGGCGGGAGGTCTCCCCCCCCGGAGGGGAGGCGCCTTGGACCGCGGCCCGGAACTCCTCGAACTCGGGCGGGTCCGGGACCGTGAACTCCATCCATTCCCCCGTGCGGGGGTGGACAAACCCGAGATGAAAGGCATGCAACAGATACCTGGAGACCGTCACGGCGTTATCTTCCTTTCCTCGTCCCAAAAGGATCTTGCGCGGCCTCCCG
>DASUAN010000370.1:0-7481 GCA_035763765.1 Candidatus Deferrimicrobiaceae bacterium | reverse complement strand
CTTTTCCTTCTTCAACGCTACCACCAATCCGGCAAGGTCCGAGATTTTTTTTTCGATCACCGAGAACGACGACTCCACCATCTTCCTGTTTCCCCCTCAGCAAGCGGGTAGGTTTTTGTCCCGACCACGCGATCGGCGCGTTATCCTGACCATTCCCCGCAGAATTTTCAACGTCTTACGATACCCCTTCCTCCGGGCGGAATCAATGCCGAAGACCCGTTCCCCGACCTCTTGTCCCGTTCCTTCCCGGGAGCTTCCCTAGGGCGTCAACCATCCATCTGGACGATGTTGTAGGCGATCGAGGCGCAATGGGAGGCGATCACTTTCCACGAGGAGAGAATATCCAGGTGGGCGGCGCTGGATTCGAGCGACTCGGGGGTTCCCTTCTGCAGGCGGTGAATGTGGGCAATGCGCAACTGCCTCTCCATCTGCCCGATGGCCCGCTTCCGGGAGATCACGATCTCGGCAGCCTTCACGTCACGCGTCACGAAGGCGGACACCGCCTCGCCATACATCGACTCCACTTCCCGCATCAGGGATTCCAGTTCCTGCGCGCCCTCCTCGGAGAAGCGCTGACCCCGCTCCGCAAGCTTGCGGACGTGTTCTCCCAGCGTCTTGTCGATGAAGTCCCCGATGTTCTCGAGGTCGGAGACGATGGAGATATAGGCCACGGCGCGGCGCGTCTGCTCGGGGGTGAGCGCCCCCTCCCCGAGCGCCGAGAGGAATATCTTCACTTCGCGGGTCAGCCGGTCGACATCGTCGTCCGCCTTCGCGATCCGTGCCGCGAGGTTTCCCTCCACGCCGCGGACCGCCTGGAGCGCCATCTCCTGCATCTCCTGGATCATGTCCGCCATCCGCACGATCTCCCGGGCCACCTGCCCCAGTGCGGCCCCCACGGCGGGCAGGTGCTCCCGGTCCAGATAGACCGGCTTCCAGACGGGAGCGGTGGGGGCCTTCCCGGGAACCGCCCGGGAGAGCCCCGTAGCCAGGCGGGGGACGAGGGGGAAAAAGAGGAGGCCCAGCGTGAAGTTGAACATCGTGTGGGCATTGGCGACGATCCGGGAAGGATCCGGCGACAAAAAGGAGAGAAACCCCTGGGCCGTCGAGAAGAACGGAAGGAACAGGACCGCACCGACGGTCTTCATCAGCAAATGCCCCCAGGCGATCCTCCTCCCTTCCGCGGCAAGCCCCGAGGAAGCAGTGAACGCGAGGGACGTTCCCCCCACGTTCGCCCCGAGAACCAGGGGGAGGACGGCGGACAAGGGAAGCACCCCCTGCTGGGTAAAGGCGATCAGAAGGATCATCACCGCCGTCCCGCTCTGGAACAGGGCGCTCAACATCACCCCCCAGATGAATGCGACCACGGGGGCGTAGGCGAGATCCGCCATCAGGAGCCGCAGGCTGGTGATCGATCCGATCTCCGAAGCGGCCTCGGAAAGGATCTTCAACGCGAGCAGCAGGATGCCGAACCCGAGCACTCCCTGGCCGATCGCCCGAAGATTCCTCTTCCTTCCCCACAGGAAGAGGATCACGCCGGCCGACACCACGAGGAAAGCGTACTGATAGATCCGGAAGGAAAGGATCTGGACGGTGACCGTGCTTCCCAGGTCGGCGCCGAGAACGACCGCAAGGGACTGGGAGAGGGGAAGGGGCGCGATCTCGGCGAACGAGATGACCATCGCGACGACGGCTCCGGAACTCTGGATCAGGGACGTGCTCAGCGCACCTGCGCCGAATGCCCGGAGCCGCCCGCCGTCGGGCCCGGTCCAGAGCCTGGAAAGCTTCGCTCCGAACGCCAGCTCGAACCCCTGCCCGGTCAGGCGGACGCCGTACAGGAGCAGAAATACCCCCCCGACCACCTGGAGGAACAGGTCATCGATCATAGAAGAATCGTATCAGAAGAGCGCGGAGGCAAAACTCGTGGCATCGAAAGGCCTCAGGTCGTCGATCGTCTCACCGACCCCGATGTACCGGATGGGAAGACCGGTTTCCTTCGTGACTGAAAGAACCACGCCCCCCTTGGCCGTCCCGTCCAGCTTCGTGAGAACGATGCCGGTGACCCCGGTGGCCTCCTGGAAGGTCTTCGCCTGAGCGATCGCGTTCCGCCCATTCGTCGCGTCGAGAATGAGGAGGACCTCCTGGGGAGCTCCCGGAACCTCCCTCCCGATGACGCGCACGATCTTGCGCATTTCCTCCATCAGGTGCGTCTTCGTGTGAAGACGGCCTGCCGTGTCGATCAGAACGACGTGCGACCCCCTCGCCTTGGCCGCCCGGAGCGCATCGAACACGACAGCGGAGGAGTCCGCTCCCTCCTTGTGATGGACGATGTCCGCCCCCACCCGCTCCGCCCATACCCGCAGTTGGCCGATGGCGGCGGCCCGGAACGTGTCCCCCGCTGCGAGGAGGACGGGGTGCCCTTCCTCCCCGAGCTGGTGCGCGATCTTCCCGATCGTCGTCGTTTTCCCGACGCCGTTCACGCCCACCACCAGGACGACAAACGGATAGGGCGGAACGACGGAAAGGGGAACCGCCCAGGGCGCCAGAGTGTCCGCGACCATCTTCCTCAGCTCCGAGCGCAGGGCTTCGACGTTCGGCAACTTCCCCTGCCGCCATTTCGCCCGCAGCGCCTCGACGCACTCTCTCGCGACGTCGGCACCCGCGTCCGCCAGGATGAGCGCCTCCTCCAGATCCCCCAGGACGCCTTCGTCCACGGGGCCGATCCCGCGCGCGATCGCCTCGACATTCATGAAAAGGAGCTCCCGGGTCTTCGACATCCCGGATTTCAGGCGCGCGAGAAAGGATCCGTCGGGTTTTTCGTGGTGGGCGGTCATGACGACCCGTTTCGGGGGAGACGTCGTCAGGACTGGAATTTCACCGAGACCACTTTGGAGATTCCCGGCTTTTCCATGGTGATCCCGTAGAGGACGTCGGCGAGTTCCATCGTCCGCTTGTTGTGCGTGATGAGCAGAAACTGGTAGTTCGATGACATCTCCCGGACGATCGAGTTGAACCGGTCGATGTTCGCGTCGTCCAGAGGAGCATCCGCCTCATCAAGCAGGCAGAAGGGAGAAGGCTTGACGAGGAAGATGGAGAAAATGAGGCTGATGGCGGTCAGCGCTTTCTCCCCGCCGGAGAGAAGGTTCAGAGACTGGAGCTTCTTCCCCGGCGGCTGGGCGACGATCTCCACGCCCGATTCCAGCAGGTTGCCCTCGTCCACCAGCTTCAGATACGCCCGCCCCCCCAGGAACAGCTTGGGGAAGATTTCCTGGAACTTCCGGTTGATGCTGTCGAATGCCGTGGAGAACCGTTCTCTCGTGGTCCGGTTGATCCTCTGGATGGCTCGGGCGAGGTCCTCGAGAGACTTTTCGAGGTCCTCCTTCTGCGAAAAGAGAAAGTCGTGCCGTTCCAAAAGCTCCCGGTGCTCCTCGAGGGACGCGAGGTTCACCTCGCCGATGGCGGCCATTTTGGCCCTCACCTCGCCGGCGCGCGTCTCCCAGCCGGCCAGATCCCCGGACTCCTTCTCCTGCGGCCCTTCCCGGGATCCGATCTCCGAAGGATGGACCCCGTACTTCTGGTAGATCGCGAGATCGAGGTGCTCGAGGTCCATGTCCAGGCGCTGGGCCGCAAGCCGAAGGTCCGACAGGCGGGCCACCTCCGCGGCCTCGCGCTGCCGCATTTCCTTCAGCGCTCCCTCCATCGACGCGATCCGCGCGGCGAGGGCCGCGTTCTCCCCGAGATGCCGGTCGATCTCCTCCTGTCTGCGCGCCAGGTCGACGGCCGCCGCCTCGATCGCGTCTCTGCCCTCCTCGACGGCGAGTTCGAGCTCCCGGACCGACTTCTCGTGGGCCGTGATGCGCTTCCGGCGTTCCTCGACCGTGGCGAGTCTGCTGTCCAGGGATTCCCGCAGTCCCCCGATCAGCGCGTCTGCCGATCGGAACTTCTCCTCCAGCCCGGTCCACTCGATCTCCGCCGCGTGGAGCTTCGTCCGAAGTCCCTCCACCACGGCCCGCTTCTCCTCGACCAAGGCGACGAGCGTCCGGACGCGGCCCTCCTCTTCTTGCCGGGCAAGGCTGGATATCCTGGCGGCCTCCTCCGACTCGCTGCGCTCCGCCGTAATCCGCGCCAACTCGTCCTCGAGGTACCTTCTCTCCTGGACGAGCGACCCGAGCGCCGTCCGGGCCTGCGCCATCGCCACCTCGACCACTGCCCTTTTCTGCTGGGCCTCGGCGTACCGCGCCTTTTGCTCCTCACGAAGAGAGAACCTCTCCGTGAGCTTTTCCTCGAGCGTCGCCCGGGCGTGCCTTGCCTCCTCTTCTTCCTTTGCGATGCGGGCAGATTCCCCGGAGAGACGCGTCATCTCCTCCTCGAGTTCCCGGATCTCCCGTTTCACCGCAAGGACTCTCGACTCTCCCTGTTCCAGCGCGCCACCCGACAGGATGCCGTCGGCCGTGATCAGGTCGCCGTCGAGGGTCACGTAGGAACTCCACACGCCGTTGCGGTTCCAGAGACGGAGAGCGCACGAAAGGTCGCGCACCAAAAGCGTCCCTCCCAGCAGGCCGCGCACGAGGTCCCCGCACTCCCGGGAAACCCGCACGACATCGATCAAGGGGCCGATCACGCCTTCCTCCCCCCCGTAGGGGGGAAGTTCCTCGCGCGTACGCAGCGTCACCGGCACGAACGCTCCTCTTCCTTCGCGGGATTCCTTGAGGTATTGGAGGGCGGAGAGTCCGTCCTCGTGGTCCCGGACCACGATGGACTGGATCCGCTCTCCGAGGACCGCCTCCACGGCCCTCTCGTATCGGGCATCGGTCTCGAGAAGTTCCCCGATGACGCCGTAGATTCCGCATCCGTCGCTTCCGTCTCCGTTCCCGTCCCCCAGGTAGTGGTGCAGCACCGCCCGGACGCCGGAGGAGGCCCAGTCCCGTTGCTGCTGTACCCGAGAAAGCGCGGACCATCGGGAGCCCGTCGCCTCGAGCCTGCCTTCCGTGATCCTGCGGGTATCCGCGATCGTATCGAGGCGGGCGTTCTCTTCGGCCAGGAGCGATCCCGTCTCCTCCCACGCCCTTTCCGCGGACACCAAGGCCTCCCGGGCCCTCTCCTCGGAGACGCAGGCCGCGGTATGCTGTTCCTCCGCTTTCCGGACCACGACTTCCGCCTCCGCCACCCGGTCGTTGAGGCGCGCCACGGTCCTTGCATTTTCCTCCACCAGCTTCTGGATCGACTCCGCCCCGGAGAGGGCATTCGAGTGGAGGGTCACGCGTACGATCAGGTCGGATTTCGCCCGCTCGGCCATCTCCTGCGCTTCGCCGAATTCGGCCTGCGCCTTTTCCGCCTCCCCCGCAAGCCCCACAAGCCGTTCGCGCGACGAGGCCAGATCTTCGCGGCCCTTGAGGGCGGCATCCTCCGCCTCCCGGATCCGGCGGGAAAGCTCCCCGGTCTCCCCTTCGAGCGCAGCGATCTCCTCCCTCGTCTCGGCAATCAGGTCGCGCAGCTGCCGCGCCTCTCTTCCCTTCCCCTCCCATTCCGCCTGTTGCCGGGCGATTTTCTCCTTGATGCCCGCATGTCCCGCGCGGAGAGACCCCACGGCGGCTTCCGCCTCCGCAAGATGCAACTTTTCCGATTCCCGCTCCGCCTCCAAAGCCGCAATCCCCGAGCGAAGGGAGAGGAGCGCGGTCTCGAGGGAGGAAACCCTTTCCGCGATGCCGGCCCTCTCTTCCTTGAAGAGCAGGAATTTTCTCCCTGCGATCGAATAGTCCAGTTCCCGGAGTTCGTCCTTGAGCGCTTTGTACCTCTCCGCCTTGCGGACCTGTCGCTCCAGGCTTCCCAGCTGCCGCTTCACCTCGTCGAGAATGTCCCGGACGCGGGCGAGGTTCTGGCGGGTGCTTTCCATCTTCCGCTCCGCCTCCTTCCGCCGTACGCGGAACTTGGCCACCCCGGCCGCCTCCTCGATGATCATCCTCTTCTCTTCGGGCCGGGCGTTCACGATGGTCATGATCTTGCCCTGCTCGATGATGGCGTAGCCGCGCGCGCCGGCCCCCGTGTCCAGGAACAATTCGGCGATGTCCTTCAGACGGCAGGGGATCCGGTTGATGAAGAACTCGCTCTCGCCGTCGCGGAACGTGCGCCGGGTTACCTGTACCTCCGCGTAGGACTCGTATCCCGGAGGGGCGACTCCATCCTCGGTGCTGAACGTAAGGGAGACCTCGGCCAATCCGAGGGGGCCTGCGGCGTCGGAACCGGCGAAAATCACATCCTCGAGGGCTTTGCTCCGGAGATAGGAGGGGGCGTGTTCCCCCAGCACCCAGCGGACGGCGTCCACGATGTTCGACTTCCCGCACCCATTGGGGCCCACGATCGCCGTGATTCCGTCGGAAAAATCGAAGCTGATCTTGTCGTAGAAGGATTTGAATCCGAAGAGTTCAAGCTTTTTTAGCTTCATGGATCCCCTGGGCAGACCCCCGGAAATATCGTTCTATATCAACATAATGTATATGGCGCGCTTGCTGGGCCCAATATATGGTGTTTCCACGGAAATGTAAAGGTAAAAAAAACCGGCGGCCCCGGAAGGGGCCGCCGTCCCGCGGAAACAGGAAAATCTCTTATTTCCCTTTCTTCTTCCCCGAAGCCGCCTTCGCCTCTTCCCTCTCCCGCAGAACCGCCTGCGCGGCCGCCAGGCGCGCGATCGGCACGCGGTACGGAGAACAGGAAACGTAATCCAGTCCCGTCTTGTGGAAGAACTCCACCGACCTCGGATCTCCCCCGTGCTCTCCGCAGATCCCCACCTTCAGATTCGGCCGGACCGATCTCCCCTTCTCCACGCCCATCCGGACCAGATACCCGACGCCGGTCTGGTCCAACGTGGCGAACACGTCGAACTCCAGGATATTGTCGGGTCGACGCTGGTATTTGATGTTGCAGGCGGAGCAGGAAAGATCCTTCCCGAGCTTTTCGCCGCACTGCGGACACAGCTCGGACCGGGACATGTAATACTGGATGAACCTCCCCGAATCATCCCGGGAAAAACCGAAGGTCGTCTGGGTCAGGTCGTTCGTCCCGAAGGAGAAGAACTCGGCCTCCCGGGCGATCTCGTCCGCCGTCACGGCAGCCCGGGGAAGCTCGATCATGGTCCCCACGGTATAAGGAATCTTCTTTTTGTACCGCTTCATCGTTTCCGTCGCCACCTGCACGATCAGATCCTTCTGGGCTTTCATCTCGCGGACCATGCTGACCAAGGGGATCATCACCTCGGGCTGGACCCGGATCCCCTCCCGCGTCACCTCGCAGGCCGCCTCGAAGATGGCCCGCGCCTGCATCCGGCTGATCTCCGGATAAAGGATCCCGAGGCGGCACCCCCGAAGGCCGAGCATCGGATTGAATTCGTGCAACTCCTCCACGCGGTCGAGCAGCCGTTTCTTCTCCTCGATGATCGAGCGGTCGGCGTGGATCAGCTCGAGCTTCGTGACGTCGACCATCAGGTCCTC
>DASUAN010000369.1:0-3332 GCA_035763765.1 Candidatus Deferrimicrobiaceae bacterium | reverse complement strand
TTATTGAGGAAGGTTCTTGTTGTTTACAATATCAGGGAATTCGGGTAGATTCGATTTCTCCTACAAATTTTTTCCCAAACCATCTCCCAGACCGCAAGAGGAGGAACGGCACCATGGCAAAGACGCAGGAGAACCTGAAAGCGGCCTTCGCCGGCGAGAGCCAGGCGCACATGAAGTACCTATCATTTGCGGACAAGGCGGAAAAAGAAGGGTTCCGGAACGTCGCACGGCTGTTCACCGCCATCGCCTTCGCCGAGAAGGTCCACGCGACGAACCACCACCGCGTTCTCCACGGGAACGATCCGACGCTGAAGAACCTGGAGACGGCGATCAGCGGCGAGGACTCCGAGGTGAAGTCGATGTACCCGGACTTCATCCAGGCGGCGCAGGGGGAGAAGGAGACCAAGGCGATCCAGTCGATGCACTTCGCGCTCGAGGCCGAGAAGACCCACTCGAAGATGTACGGGAAGGCAAAGGAAGCCGTCAAATCCGGGAAGGATACCAAGGTCGGGGTCATCTACGTCTGCGAAGTGTGCGGCCACACGGTCGAGGACCACGCGCCGGACACGTGCCCCGTCTGCAACGCCAAGAAGGAAAGGTTCCGGAAATTCTAAAGAAAAAGGGGACGTTCCGAAAACTTCCCGGGAAGTCTATAGGAACGCCCCCTTTTCTCTTGCCCCTTGCTTCCCTTCGTCAGAAACCCAGTCCCAAGGCGACGGCCGCGGAGTTCCTCCCGATCAGCGGGAAGAGGAATGCCGTTTCGGGTTCCTTCCGGAAGCGGGACGTGAAAATCCATCCCGAGGCGATCCCGATCGCCGCCCCGCCCAGCACGTCCTTCGTCCAGTGTTCCTCGGCCTCCACCCGGCTGTAGCCGACGAAGGCGGCCGCCAGGAACGCGGGGATTCCGTACTTCCACCCGTAGCGGATCTGCAGATAGGTCGCCCCCGCGAAGGAGAGGGAGGCATGTCCGGACGGGAAGGAATGCTCCCCTCCGTTCGGGCGCCGTTCGTGGACCACCGCTTTCAGCCCCTCCGTCACCGCCGCCGCAGCCAAAAGCGACAGAAAAAGCTGTTTCCCCCCTTCCCAGTCCTTCTTCGCCAGCGTGGCCCCCGCGGCGGCCGCGGGGATGAGCACCCGCCCGATGTCCCCGGCGACATCCATCTCGTCCGCCCCGGCGAAGGCGGAAGACGCAAGGAAAAGAACGAGGAAAACGGGCGCGACCCGAGAGAAACATCCCGACAACTTGAAGCCGCTCAGTGGATAATTTTCGGGGGGGAAAACCCCGGGGAGGGAGGAGATGCGGCCGCCGGCCCGGGAGGATCGGCGGATAACTGGTCGTGGTGAGCAGCGATCCCGTGAAAGCGGTAATCCGGACGGTATCCCTTGACGATCATGTCGAGTTTGCGGATCACGCCCTCCCGATGCCCATTGATGGCGGAAAGGAGAAGATCCGCGAGGAAACGCGGCAAATCCGGGAGCAGCCCGCCGTTCCCGATCATCTTCATCACCTTGGGATGGGAGGTGCCGACGACGTCCTCCCCCTCCACGACCAGTTCCTCGTGGAGCTTTTCCCCGGGGCGAAGCCCGGTGTAGACGATCTCCGCATCCTCGCCGATCTCTTTGCCCGCAAGGCGGATCAGGTTCTGCGCGAGATCGACGATCCTGACCGGCTGCCCCATGTCGAGGATGAAAATCTCTCCCCCCTTGGCCATCGCTCCCGCCTGGAGGATCAGGCTTGCGGCCTCGGGAATGAGCATGAAATAGCGGGTTGCATCCGGGTGCGTCACGGTGAGTTTTCCCGTCGTCTGAAGCTGCTTCCGGAATATCGGGAGGACGCTTCCCACGCTGTCCAGAACGTTCCCGAAACGGACGGCCACGAAAACCGTCCCGTTTTCTTTCTCTTCCCCCTTCCCGTTCATGCCCTGGACGATCATCTCGGCCACGCGCTTGGTCGCCCCCATGACGTTCGTCGGCCGCACGGCCTTGTCGGTGGAGACCAGCACGAAGCGCTGGACCCCGAACTCCGCCGCCACCTCGGCGACGACCTTCGTGCCGAGGACGTTGTTCTTCACCGCCTCGACGGGATGCACCTCCATGACGGGGACGTGCTTGTAGGCCGCCGCGTGGTAGATCAGCGAGGGCCGGTGCAAGGAGACGACCGTCTCCACCCGCCGGCGGTCCCGAACATCCCCGATCAACGGCACCAGGTCCAGATCCGGGAATTTTTCCCGCATCTCGAGCTCCAGTTCATACAACGGGCTCTCCGCGATCTCGAACATCACCAGCCGGGAAGGGGAAAGCCTCGCCACCTGCCGGCAGAGCTCCGACCCGATGGAGCCCGCCGCCCCGGTGACCATCACGACCTGCCCGGTGATGTCCCGGCGGAGAAGCTCCAGGTCGAGGTGCACCGGCTCGCGTCCGAGAAGATCCGCGATCTCGATCTCCCGAAGCTCCTTCACGCTCACCTTCCCATCGATCAGCTCCCCGACTCCCGGCAGGATGCGGAACTTCGCCTTTCCCTCCCGGCAATGGTCCACGATGTGCCGGATCTTGAATCCCGGAGCCGACGGAATGGCGATGATGATTTCCTCCACCTCGTGGGCCCGGCAGATCTCCTCGATTCTTTCGTGGTTCCCGAGCACGCGGATCCCACCGATCCGCGTCCCGATCTTGGCCGGGTCGTCGTCGACGAACCCGACCGGGGAAATCCCCAGAAAAGGGTTCTCCCAGATCTCCCGGGCGATCATCTGACCGGCCGCCCCCGCCCCCACGATCAGCACCCGCCGGGTGGATTCGAAACGGGTCCGTCCGAACGTCTCCCGTCCCATCCGGATGAAATAGCGCGCGAAGAGCACCAGAACCAGCGTGATCCCCCAATCGAGGAGATAGATGGACCGCGGGACCGTAACATCAGTCAACAAAAAAAGGTTCAAGCCGACAAACAGGGCCGAGCTGGTGGTACAACCCGCAGCGATCGGCAAGACATCGCGGATCGAGACATACCGCCACCAGCCATGAAACAGACCGAAGACCAGGAATCCGAACGCTTTGGCACCGAGCATGTAAAAAAACGTTTTGCGAATAACTTCCCTGTATCCCTCCGGGATGAAGAACTCAAACCGGATCATATAGGCCATGTAATAGGCAAACCCGAATATGGATAAGTGAAGGAAAAACTTGATGATGTTCCGGTGGCGCAAGAGGAAATCGACAGGGATGGAGAGGCCGTACGGAACCATTGGACGATGGTTTCGGTTCCCCCCCCGTTTATCAGGCGGATTCATGTCCGGGTTCGGATGCAAGGCCTGCCCCCCTCCTGGCAGAGCAACAGT
>DASUAN010000368.1:0-2404 GCA_035763765.1 Candidatus Deferrimicrobiaceae bacterium | reverse complement strand
TTCGGCCTCAAAAATCCCATCGGCCGGCCCACGATCACGTTCGGCTCGAAGATCGTGGCGTCGATGGGCTCCCTGTACACCGGGAGGTTCTCGCCGTGCCGGATGAATTCCGGCTCTTCCCGGTAGAATTCCAGCCTCCCCGTCTTCGTGTACCAGGGCTTGCTCTCCTGGTGCTGCTCCCACCCCACCACCTTCGGGTAGGTCCGGTGCAGGAGAAGGGTCGGGATCCCTTCCTTCGCCTTCCTCTCGATCTCTTCGATCCGGTATCCCTTGAGAACCTGCGTCTTGTCGATGATCCTCTGGAGATAGGCCTCCACGTTGTTGTCGCGGACGAACTTCCAGTGATCCTTGAACCTCTTCTCCCCCGTGAGGTTCGCCAGTTTTTCGGCCACTCCGGCGAACATCTCGATGTCCCCCATCGTGTCGTAAATTCTCGGCAAGGGACTTCGCGGAAAAACGAGCAGGAAGGGGTTGGTGACCGAGGCCGTCATGTCCGGGTACTTGAGCTCGGCCCAAGAATCGACCCCGAACACGACATCGGAGTATTCGCAGGAGAGGGTCCACCACCATTCGTTGCACACGATCTGTTCGATTCGCGGGAGGGTGTTGTGGATCAGGTCGTATGTCCATTTCGCGTTTCCGAGCAGCGAGTTGCTGTTTGCGAACCATAGCGATTTCGTGGGGGTCGGCATGTGGGTCTTCCCCGTAAATACCGTGTTTCCGACCCGGAGAGGCCGATCCCCGTAATTGTAGTAGTGGGCGGACTCGAACTTGAAATAGTATCGCTGCCTGGCCGGCTTTTCGGGGGCGAGTTCCTGGTGAAACGGGTCCTCGAGGTAGTATTGCGGCGTGCCGCTGAAGGTTCCGATCCGGTAGTTCCCGGCGTAACTTCCCGGGGTTCCCCCCAGGTTCCCCACGTTTCCCGTCAGGGCGGCGATGAGGAAAAGGCCGCGGTCCTTGAGCGGCGCGTTGAAGAAGTGGTTCGGCCCCATCCCGGCCGCGAACAGGGTCGCGCCCTTGTGCGCGGCGATCTGCCGGGCCAGGCCGATGACGGCATCCGACGAGGTTCCGGTGATTTCCGCCACCGTCTCCGGCGAGAATTCCTCCAGGTACTCTTTCGTCACGTCGAAAACCGTCCGGACCTCCACTTCCCTGCCGTCCACCGTCCGGACTGTGAATTTTCCCTCCAGGACCGCTTCGGTTCCCAGGTCGTCGAATTTCGCTCCCACGTGGTCCCTCGTGAGAATCGCCGGCCCGTTCCTTTTTCGGTCCCACACGGCGAAGTCGCCCCATTCGTTTCGCAGCGACTCCGGGATGACCTGGGCGTTCTGGAGCGGCGTGTCCGGAGGTTTCTCCCCTTCCCGGAGGAGCTTCACGTAGTTTGCAAGGTCCGCGGGCCGGTAGTCCGCGATGATGTCCGACGCCCTCAGATACTCAAGGTTGTCGTTCCTGAGGAGGACCGGAAGGTCGGTGAAGCGCCGGAGGTAGTCCGCATCGAAAAGGTTTTCCTTCACCAGCACGTGGGCTACGCCCAATGCCAGCGCCTGGTCCGTTCCGGGGCGGATGATGATCACTTCGTCGGACTTGTTGGCGGTGGCCTGGTACTCGATGGTCACGTTGATGACCTTCTTCCCTTTCAGCCTCGCCTCCGTCAGCCAGTGGCTGTCGGGCATCTTGGTGCACGTCCAGTTCATCCCCCAGATCGTGATGAGGCCCGCCTGCTCGGTGGCGAACAGGTCGAAGTCCACGGTCTGCTGTCCCGTCACCATCGGGTGCCCCGGGGGGAGGTCGGTGTGCCAGCTGTAGTTGTCCCAGTAGCGGGCGCCAACGGCTTTTTCCGGCCCGGTCTTCCGCACGTGATGATCGAGCAGGGCCAGCATGTTCGAGAAGCGGCCCAGTCCTCCCACCCGCGTCACGCCGAGGAGATGCATGCCTCCCCGGTGTTTGAGACACAGCGTCCCGATCCCTTTCTGCGCCTCAATCATGGCGGGGTCGTACCCCTGGGCCCGAAGGTACTCCCGGCCTTTCTCCCCGCTGTAGGTCTTCGCGATGTTGACGTAGGTCTTCGCCACCATCTCGAAAACCTCTTCGTAGGGGAGCTTGAGCCACTGGTCCTTGCCCCTTCGGAAATACTTCTCCGGCGGCTTGCCGGTTCGGGCGTCCCTGGGGTGCCCGGCCTTCACCCAGTCTCGATACCCCTTCCGGACCATGGCCCCCTTGACCCTTCGGTCCCCGTAGAACCGCCGGTGGAGGACCAGCCCCTTCTGGCAGCACCGGGGCTCCCACCGGTGGGAGGGCCGATTGCCGTAAAGATCCTCCGCTTTTCCGTAGCCATAGGTAGGCATGATCCGCGTGATGACGCCGTTCCTCACGTAGGCCCGGAGCAGGCATTCGTGCGTGTCGT
>DASUAN010000367.1:0-4007 GCA_035763765.1 Candidatus Deferrimicrobiaceae bacterium | reverse complement strand
CAGCTTCCCTGCCCGATCCGCGTCCCTGACGGCCTGGGTGAGCTGCGCGTCGGCGAGGACGACCCGGGACCGGGCCGCCTCGACGGCGAGCCGTGCCTGGTCCTTCTGGGTCTGCGCCGCCGCGAGATCCTGGCGGGCCGCCTGGATGTCGGCCTCCGCCGCGGCGATGTCCGACCGGGCGGCGGACAGGTCGGCCGTCGCGGCGGACAGGGCGGAACTGGCGGCGGACACCCGGACGGCGTAAGGCTCCGGATCGATCCGGAGAAGGGGCTGCCCCTGCTTCACCGGCTGGTTGTCCTCGACGAGCAGTTCGACGACCGTCCCCTGGATGCGTGCGGAGACCGGGTGGATCCGGCCCTCCACGAAGGCGTCGTCCGTCGCGATGTGCGTCTGGCGGTACCACCAGTAGAACGCGCCGGATCCGACGGTCACGACGGCGGCGAAGCCGAGCAGCATCAGCGCCTTTTTCCGCCGGGAGTTTTTCGGCGGGACCGCGCCGGTCTGGTTTCGTTCCTCACCCATGCTTCCTCCCCTTGGCCCGGTTCCAGGTCATGAATCGGTATTCTATTCCATTTCCAGGCGGCGCAATAATCCCCGGGCGTTCCCGTGGAGAATCTTCCCGACCGCATCCTCCGAGAGCCCGAACGTTTCGAACTGCGCGACGATCTCCCCGATCGTCCCCATCCCCGCCGGGTGGTCGCTCCCGAAGAGGAGCCTTCCGGAGTGCTCCTCGATCGCCGCCAGGAATTCCTCCTTCCCCCAGGCCGGCCGGGAGATCCCGAACGGCAGGGGATCCTCCTTCCAGAGGAACATCCCCGGCACGTTCGTCAGGTCCAGAAAGACGTTTTCGAAGCGCGTCAGGAGGGCAAAGGCGTACGGGAGGTCGGGGAAGAAGGCGTGGGCAAGGAGGAAGGTAAGGCGGGGGTAGGAGCAAAAAAGGCGCTCCCACCCTTCCTTGTCGGCCGTCCGGCCGTACCCTTCCTCGAAGCCGGTGTGGACGAGAAGGGGCACTCCCGCCTCCTCCGCGAGGGCGTAGACGGCTGCGAGGCGCGGGTCGGCCGGAGCCATCTTCATCATCATGGGGTGCAGCTTGATCCCCTTGAGGCCGAGGTCGCCCAGGGCTTCGTTCGCGACGGCGCCCGGGTCCGGATCGTCCTGGTGCACCGTCCCGAGCGGGATCATCTCCGGGAAATCGCGGACCAGGGAGGCGTTGAAACGGTTCAGTCCCCTCGCTTCGCCGGGGGCCAGCGGGAAGACCGCGGAAAAAAACCGCTGCACGCCCGCGGCGCGCAGGTCGGCCACGGCCTGGGGCACGGTGATGTCCACCGGCACGGGATGTTCCGGCATCGCCCGGTGGACCCATCGCATGAGGGACCCGAGGCGGGCCGCCGGGTAGAGGTGGACGTGGACGTCGATGATCGGCCTCATGCAGACCTCGCCAGGCCGACGTTCCAGGGGATCGGGAGCATGACCGCAAGCAGGGCGCCGGCGGCCGGCAGGAGATTGATCAGGTGCACGGCGGCCGGGACGCCGTACCGGTCGGCCACCGCCCCCAGGAGGGTTACGCCGATTCCCCCCGTCCCGATGGCGAACCCCGCGATGGTCCCGGAGGCCGTCGCCAGCCGCCGGGGGAACAGTTCCTGCGCCATCACGATGGTCACCGAGAAGGTCGAGACGATCGTCGCCCCCACCAGGACGGCCAGGACGTGCACGGCCCATCCCTTGGCGGACAGGAAAAGAAAGATGAGCGGGACCTGGAGGAGGAGCGAGAAAAAGAGCATCCTGCGGTGGCCGATCCGGTCGGCGATCGGGCCCCCCGCCAGCGTCCCGACCGTGCCCGCGCCGAGGAAGAGGAAGAGAAGGCCGGCCACGAATCCCGGATCGCTCGCGAGTTCCTCCCGGTAGAGGAACGGGAGGAACGCGGCGAGGCCGAGCTGCGTCCACGAGCGGAGCACGACGATCAGGACGATCAGCGAGACGGCGTACACAGGGCGCCGGACGCCGTTTTCGACGGGAAGGGAAGGGCGCGCGGCGACCGACGCGATGCGCTCCCGGATGCGGGGCAGCGCCGGCACGAAGAGGGCCGCGGCCGTCGCCGCGGGGACGAGCAGGGCGGCCGCTCCCGGAAGGCCGTACCGGGAGACGAGGAAGATGGCGGCGGGCGCGCCGATGGCGAACCCGAGGTTCCCCCCGACGGAGAAGAAGGACATTCCCGTCGCCCGCTTCACCGAGGCGATGCAGGCGGTGGCCTTGAACCCTTCCGGGTGAAAGGCGGCCGTCCCGAATCCCGTGAACATCACGAAGGCGATGAGCCAGGGAAACCCCGGCGCGAACGGGACCAGCGCGATGCCGATTCCGGAGATCAGGCACCCCAGCGCCAACAGCACCGGGAAGGGCCTGCGGTCGGTGGCATAGCCGAAGAGCGGCTGGATCACGGACGAGGTCAGGTGCGCGGCAAGCAGGATCGATCCCGTGACGGCGTAGGACAGGGCGAAGCGGTCTTTGAGGTACGGAAGGAGCGCCGGAAGGGCCCCCTGCACGATGTCGGTGCACATGTGGCCGAACGAGAGGAGAAAAAGAAGGACCGGGCCGCTGTTCATCCGAAGGTCACTTCGCCGATCGTCTCTTTCCCCAGAAGGAGCATCACCAGCCGGTCCATTCCCAGGGCGGCACCCGAGCACGCGGGAAGGCCCGCCCGCAGGGCGTCGAGAAATTCCGGGTCGACCGGCAACGACATGCCTGTTTGACGCGCATGGCGCGCGGAGAGTTCCACGAGCCGCTCCTCCTGCTCCCGGGGGTCGGTCAGCTCCTCGTACCCGTTCACGAGCTCGATCCCGGCGAGGTAGCCCTCGAACCGCTCCGAGAGGGTGCCGTCGTCCTCGCGCCTGCGGGCCATCCCCGCGAGCGCGGCGGGGTACCCCGTCAGAAAGACCGTCCCCATCTCCGCCAAGGCCGGCTCGATCACGTCCACGACGGCGCGGAAGAAGAGGTCCTCCCACGTCTCGTCCTGCCCCGCCCGGATCCCTTTTCCGGAGAGTGCGGCCCGCAGCCCCTCCGTGTCGCCTGGCGGGCATCCGAGCCGTTCCGCGAACGCCTCGGCCAGCTCCCAACGTCTCCACCGGGGGGGGAGGGGAATCCGTCTCCCTCGATGGGAGATCTCCTCCTTTCCCGCCGTCTGGCGGGCCAGCGAGCGGAGGAGGTCTTCCGCGTCCTGCATCACGGAGTCGGCCGGCTCCCCCACCCGATACCACTCGAGCATCGTGAACTCGGGGCGGTGAAGGGGGGAACCCTCCCGGTCCCGGAACACCTTCCCGAGATAGAAGATGTTTCCCGAGCCCGCCGCGAGGAGCTTTTTCATCGACATCTCCGGGGAGGTGTGGAGGTACCGGTCGGAGGTCCGTCCCGCCGGGTCGGAGACCTTCACCGGGAAGATGTTGGGGTCGATGTTCGGGTACGGCTGCGCGATCGGCGGGTCGACCTCGTGAAACCCGCGGCCTCGGAAGAAGGCCCGGGTCGACTCGAGGATGCGGGAGCGCCGGCGGAGCGTCTCCCAGGAGAGCTCGCCTCTTGCCAAGCTGTGCCACGACATGGAATGGTCGCCGCCGCCCTCCGTTTTCGCTCCGGGGAATAATCTTCTTATGCTAAAGCACTCCATAAGACAAATACAGCGGAAGAAGATCCCGCGGCGGATATCCCCGGAGCAACCGGGCAATATAATCCTCATCCGCGGACAGGAAGGGCCCGGGAAGGGGAAAAGGGCGATGCCGGAAGCGTTGCGGAGGATTGCTTGAACCCGCCGAAGGGATCCGCGCCGCGGAAACCGGGTTGGACGGTGTGGCTCTGCCAATCGGACCCGGCCCGTCCGGTCAGACCTCCTGGACGCTGAGGTATTCGGCCAACCGCGGACGGTGCACGACGATCTGTCTCCCTTTCCTGCGGAGAACCCCCATTTCCTCGAACTTCTGCAACAGGATGGTGACGGTCTCCCGCGCCGTCCCGATGAGATT
>DASUAN010000366.1:0-3139 GCA_035763765.1 Candidatus Deferrimicrobiaceae bacterium | reverse complement strand
GGCGGATATGATGGCCGACGGCATCATCCACAGCCACGCGAAAATGGTCCTGGAGGGGGCGGAGCAGCTCGATCGATCGCTTACAGGCCATGAAAACGACATGCCGCACAAGAATCGCGACCGGAGCGGAGAGTTCCACCGGCTGTATGGTGAGCTGGGAAAAAGAACGGAACATCTGAAGGCGGCCGCCAAGGCGGGCGACCTCCCGAAATCCGCCGTGGCCTACGGGAAGATCCTGGAGGTCTGCTCCACCTGCCACCGGAAGTTCCGGGACTGAGAAACTCCTTCGGCCTCGGGGACTTCCGGTTACCCCGCGGGACCCCCTTCCGGAACCGGGAGGGCGCCGCCCGCTTTGGCAAGCTCCCGCTCCCGGATCCACAGAAAAATGACCGGGGTAACGACCAGGACGTGCAGAAGCGACGAGATCATCCCGCCGAGCACCGGGGTGGCCAGCGGCTTCATCACCTCCGCCCCGGTCCGGGTGCTCCAGAAAAGGGGAAGCAGCCCCGCCACGACCGTCGATACGGTCATCACCTTCGGCCTAAGCCTTAGCAGCGCCCCTTCGACGACCGCCTCCTTGAGATTCTCCGGGGTGAGCCTCCCGTCCCGGGTCCGCACCCGTTCCACCGCCTCCTCGAGGTAGATCACCATCACCACGCCGGTCTGGACCGCTGTACCGAAGAGGGCGATGAACCCGACCCAGACCGCCACCGAGAAGTTGTACCCGAGAACATAGAGAAGGTAGACGCCGCCGGTGAGGGCGAACGGGACCGCCAGGAGCACGTGGAGCGCCTCCTTGACCGACCGGTACACCATCACGAGAAGCACGAAGATGATGAGCAGGACGAGCGGGACCACCATCTGGAGGGTCTTCTTCGCCCGGATCTGGTTCTCGTACTGGCCCGACCACTCGACGAAGTAGCCCGGGGAGAGTTTCAGATCGCGCTCCAGGACGGTCTTCGCCTCGTCGACGAACCGGCCCATGTCCCGTCCCCGGACGTTCAGGAAAACCACCGACCGCAGGAACGAGTTCTCGCTGCTGATCATCGCCGGCCCCGGGGTGACGGAGATCTTCGCCACCTGGCCGAGCAGGATCTGCCCCCCCGCTGCGCCCATGGAGGCCCCTGCCCCCATCGGCGGCCCGGCGCCCGGCTCTCCTCTCATCCCCTCCCCCGCCCCGCCGGAAGCGGCGGCGACCACGGAAGCCCCGGTGATCACCGGCGCCCGGGGAATCGGAATCCGCTTGATCTTTTCGATGTCCTGGCGGTAGTCCCACAGAAACCGGACCCGCACCGGGAACCGCTGCCTCCCCTCCAGCGTCCGGGTCACCGTCATCCCGCCGAGGGCCGTCTCGATCACGTCGTTGATGTTGTCCACGTTCAGCCCGTACCGGGCCGCGGCCTGCCGGTCCGGCTCGATGTCGAGGTAGGTACCGCCCAGAACCCTCTCGGCGACCACATCGACCGCGCCGGGCACTTTCTTGAGGATCTCCTCCGCCTGGACGGCGAGATCAGTCAGCTTGTCCAGGTCGTCCCCGTAGATCTTGACGCCCAGGTCGGTCCGGACCCCGGTGGAGAGCATGTTGATCCGGTTGATGATCGGCATCGTCCAGCCGTTGCCCACTCCCGGGATCTGGAGCTTTCCGTTCAGCTCCCCGATCAGCTTCTCCTGGGTCATCCCCGGGCGCCACTTGTCCTTCGGCTTGAGCAGGATGATCGTCTCGAACATCGACACGGGGGAGGGATCGGTCGACGTCTCGGCGCGCCCCACCTTCCCCAGGACGTACTCGACCTCCGGCGTGTCCTTGATGATCCGGTCCTGAACGGTGACGAGACGCTTCGCCTCGTTGATCGAGATGTTGGGCAGCGTGACCGGCATGAACAGGAGCGAGCCCTCGTTCAGCGGGGGCATGAACTCCTTTCCGATCCGGGTTGCCATCCCGACGGCGACCGAGAAGAGGACGACCGCGATCGCGACCGTTTTCTTCCGGTGCGCAAGCGCCCAGTGGAGGACCGGACGGTAGACCCGCATCAGTGCGTTCATCGTCCAGTTGTCCTCCTCCTTGTGGAGCTTCCCCCGGATCAGGAAGGAGCACAGGACCGGGACCAGCGTCACGGCGATCAGCGTGGATCCCACCATGGCGAAGGTCTTCGTGAAGGCCAGGGGATGGAACATCTTCCCCTCCGTCCCCGTGAGCGCGAAGACGGGGATGAACGCGAGGATGATGATCGCCATGGCGAAGAAGATCGGCCGCCCCACCAGGTGCGCCGCCCTCTCCGTGATCTTCCGGATGTCCTTCTCGTACCCCTCCCCGTGCTGCTCCGCGTGGCGGATCACGTTCTCCGTCATCACGATCCCGGCGTCGACGAGCACGCCGATGGCGATGGCGATCCCGCCCAGGCTCATGATGTTCGAGTTGATCCCCAGGTAGTGCATGAAGATGAAGGAGACGAGGATCGCCAGGGGAAGCGGCGCCGTGACGATCAGGATCGAACGGAAGTGCCACAGGAAGACGATGTGGGCCACCGTGACGAGGATCACCTCCTCGATCAGGGCGTGCCGAAGCGTTTCGATGGCCCGTTCGATGAGATCGCTGCGGTCGTAGGCGGTGGCGATCGTCACGCCGGGGGGCAGCCCCGGGGAGAGCTCCGCGATCTTCTTCTTGACCCGGTCGATCACCTTCTTGGCGTTCTCACCGTAGCGCATGACGATGATCCCGCCGACCACCTCTCCCTCCCCGTTCTCGTCGAGGAGGCCCCTGCGGCTTCCGCCCCCCATCTGGACGACCCCGAGGTTCTTCACGTAGACGGGGGTCCCGGAAAGCGACGTGGCGACGACGATGTTCTCCACGTCCGCGATCGACCGCAGGTATCCCCTGCCCCGGACCTGGTACTCCATCGCGTTCCCCTCGACGACGTTTCCCCCCACCTCCCGGTTCGACATCGCCACGGCCCGGGTGACCGCCCCGACGGGGATCCGGTGGGCGAGGAGCTTCACGGGGTCGAGGTCGATCTGGTACTGCTTTTCGAACCCTCCGATGGAGGCCACCTCCGCCACGCCCGGCACCGCCTGGAGGGGGTAGCGCAGGTACCAGTCCTGGATCGCCCGGAGTTCCCCGAGGTCGAGGCGGTCGCTCTTC
>DASUAN010000365.1:0-6341 GCA_035763765.1 Candidatus Deferrimicrobiaceae bacterium | reverse complement strand
CCTCCGCCAGGGTCTTTCTTGCCGCCTCCAGCGTCTCCGGAGCCAGCCTCGCTGCGCCCTCCTTCTCCGCCTGCGCGATGAGCGTGCGCGCCTTGCCCAGGGCATTCTCCTTGATGGCGCGCAGTTCGATCCGGTCGAAGGCGCGGACGACCTTCCCCTGGTTTCTCCGGGCCCGGTCCAGATCGTTTCCCTCGATCGCTTTCGTCAACTCGAGGAACGATTCCTCCGCCTCGGCGTATTCCTTCCCGAAGGAGGGGGCGCCGGCGGCCCGGGCGAGATCGCGGGCCTGGACGGCTTCGGGCAGAGCGTTCCTCGCCACGCCGGCCGTCTCCTCCGCACGCCGGAGCTGGGCCCGACCGTAGGCGACGTTCCCGAGAATCTCCGAAGGGGATTCCCTTTGCTCCCGTCCCTTCTTCGCATCGGCAAGCGACGCTTCGGACCGGGCGAACCAGGTCGGCGACAAGACGTCGATCTGGTTCTTTCTTGCCGTTTCGAGGTCGTTTTCCAGGCGGCGGATCAGATCGGCGGGGTTTTCCGTCGTCGCGATCGGCTCCACCGCCAGTTGTCCCGGCCCTGCGCAGGCGTTCGCCAAAAGAAGCATGCAGGCGACGAGCAGGAGAAGAATGGTCCGGGCTCCCTCGCTCCTCAACGGCTTCCTCCTCGGTCGACGGGTCCGATTCGGCCTCTCGGCTTGTCAGTATAGTGAAATCTGGCGTCTGCGTCGAATGCCCTCCCGGGGAGCAACGAAGTCCCCTCCGGGGTTGACGACCGCAGGGTACTCCCCGATCCTGACCTGGCGTATACTGATACGGCGGTTTTGCCTTCCTCGTTGTTGCGCGCTCTGTTGCAAGGATGTCGGAAGGTCATCATTCCCTAGGAATGGGAGAGGAGCGTCGATGAGACTTCGTTGGGCCGCAGCGGCGGCCGCATTGGTTCTTGCCGGTCACGTAAGCGCGGGAGAGGCGCCGAAACTCACGGAACCGAAGGACAAGGTCAGCTACAGCCTCGGGATGGATATCGGGAACAACCTGAAGCGGCAGTCGATCGACGTCGACCCCGATCTTCTCGCGCGAGGGATCAAAGACGCGATCTCCGGGGGGGAGACCCTGCTTTCCGCCGACGAGGCCCGGGAAACGCTGATCGCCCTCCAGAAGGAACTGGTGGCCAAGGCCCAGGAGCGGATGCGGGAGGCGGCGGAGAAGAACCGGAAGGAGGGAGAGGCCTTCCTGGACGAAAACAGCAAGAAGGAGGGGGTGGTCACCCTTCCGAGCGGTCTGCAGTACAAGGTGCTCCAGACGGGGGGCGGCCTTTCCCCGAAAGAGACCGACACGGTGGAGACCCACTACCGGGGGACGTTGATCGACGGGTCCGAATTCGACAGTTCCTACAAGCGCGGTCGGACGGCCGTATTCCCGGTCGGCGGGGTGATCCCCGGGTGGACCGAGGCGCTAAAGCTCATGAAGGTCGGGGACAAATGGCAGCTCTTCATTCCCCCCGGCCTTGCCTACGGAGAGCAGGGCGCCGGACCGATCGGCCCGAACGCGACGCTGATCTTCGACGTCGAGCTGGTGTCGATCAAGAAGGATGCGGGAGAGGGGGGATCGGCCGAAGCCGGAAAGCCCGAGGGAAAGCCCGAGGGAAAGCCCTGACCGGCCCCTCCGTCCGGCTTCTGGACGAAGAGGTCCCCGACCTGGCAACCCGGCTGCGGACGGGTTTTCGGGCCGGTCTTTCGGCATCCTACACCATCGTCAAGGTTACCTTCCCCCTGTACGTCGCGGTGGACCTCTTGAAAGGAGCCGGTGTCGTCGATGCCGCAGGCGGGCTGTTCTCTCCGCTGATGGCGCTCTTCGGGCTCCCGGGAGAAGCGGCCTTCGCGTTTCTCGCGGCGTTTCTTCTCAATCTCTACGCCGCCATCGCCATCCTCGTTCCCCTGCAGCTTAGCTCCTTCCAGATCACCCAATGCGGCCTCATGATGGGAATCGCCCACAACCTGATCGTGGAGGGAGGGGTTCTGCGGAGTACCGGCACGCGGGCCGGCGTCCTCACCCTCTGCCGAATCGCCCTCGCGACGGCGACCGGGCTCCTGTTTCACGGGGCGAAGATTCTGTGGGGGGGATGATGGAGGTTGTCCTGGCCTCCCTCCTGGGGGCGACGAAACTTGCCGTGAAGCTCGTCCTTCTCATCGTGCCCCTGGTGATGATCTTCGAGGTGCTTCGGCACCACTCGGCTTTTCGCCTCGCCGGGAAGGCGGTGGACCCCCTCATGCGCGGAATGGGGCTGACCCGCGAGGCGGCGGTGCCGCTGTTCACCGGAGTCTTCCTGGGGATCGCCTACGGGGCGGGAATCATCATCCGCGTCGCCCAGCAGAAACGGCTGCCGGCGCGGGAACTTTTCCTCATGGGATTGTTCCTTGCCACCTGCCATGCCGTCGTGGAGGACATCCTGATCTTCGCGGTGATCGGAGGAAACGCATGGGTGATGCTCGGGGGGCGGTTATTCTTGGCCGTGCTCCTGACCTCCCTGATGGCGCGGGTGCTGCGTCCCGCCCAGGAGGGCGGGCCGGGTTGACCCCCACGGGGACGGCCGAAACGGTTCCCTTGCGATTTGCTTCTTATCGTGTAATGATAGAAAAGGTTTGTTGGATCACGCGTCGGAAATGATCCGGAGTCGATTCCCCCGTCGACGAGGTTCTCTTCACCCTCCCGCCCGGACGTTGCATTTCCCGTAAGATTCGGCATTGCGAAAAACCGGTCGGCGCCTTGAATCGGTGCGTCCGGACCAACGATTTCCGAATGGAGAAAAAAAGAATGACGTTTTCCGAGCTGGGATTATCCCAGGAATTATTGCGCGCCGTGGCGGCGAAGGAATACGCGGCGCCCACCCCGATTCAGGAGAAAGCGATCCCCCACGTGCTCGCGGGAAGGGATCTGCTGGGGTGCGCACAGACCGGGACCGGGAAGACCGCCGCCTTCGCGCTTCCCATCCTGCAGAGACTTGGCCGCCCGCAGGGCGGCCAGGGGGACCTCCTTCCCGGCCGCAAGGGGAAAAGACGAAATCCCCGCCCCCTGCGTGCACTGGTTCTCACCCCCACGAGGGAGCTGGCCACCCAGATCGGCGGAAGCTTCCGGGAATATGGAAAGTACACCGGCCTCCGGCAGGCGGTCATCTATGGGGGGGTGAGCCAGGGTCCGCAGGAGCGGGCGCTCCGGGAGGGCATAGACGTTCTGGTGGCCACCCCCGGCCGGCTGCTCGACCTGATGTCGCAGGGGCTGATCCGGCTCGACTCGATCGAGATCTTCGTCCTGGACGAGGCCGACCGGATGCTGGACATGGGCTTCATCCACGATATCCGACGCCTGGTCGATCAGCTGCCACCCCGCCGGCAGTCCCTCTTTTTCTCCGCCACGATCCCCGGGGATATCCGGAGGCTGGCGGACACGATCCTTCGCGACCCCGTCCCGGTGGCGGTGACGCCGCAGGCTATCGCGCCGGATGCCGTCGAGCACTTTCTCTATTTCGTGGAGAGGCCGGACAAACCGGCGCTGCTCCAGCACCTTTTGGCCGACCCTGCGCTTGGGAACGTTTTGGTCTTCACCCGCACGAGGCACGGGGCCGACCGGGTGGCGAGGCATCTCGTCCGGGCCCGGGTTGCCGCAGAGGCGATCCACGGGGACAAGACGCAGAGGGCGCGGGAACAGGCCCTTTCGGATTTCCGGAAAGGGAAAACCCGGGTTCTCGTGGCAACCGACATCGCGGCCCGGGGCCTGGACATCGTGGGCCTGTCCCACGTGGTGAACTACGATCTGCCGAGCGAGCCCGAGTCGTACGTCCACCGCACCGGCCGCACGGGGCGCGCGGGCGCGACGGGGATCGCCCTGTCGTTCTGCGACATCGGGGAAAGACCCTTTCTTGCCGGAATCGAGATGCTCCTCCGCAGGCACCTGAAGGTCGTGGAAGATCACCCGTACCGGTCGGGCCTGCGACCCGGCCGGCCCACGGACCTTGCGCCCCGGGAGCAAAAGCCGCTGCGCCCGTTCCTGATCAGCGCGGAGGAGCTGTTCGGCCGCGCCCCGAAAGAGGGCTTCGCCGGCTGAACCGGCGGGCGGCTGCGAGAAACTCCCCTTCTCCGAAACGGCACCCTTCCGACCGGGCGATCTTGAACATCTGGGCGTCCGAGAGGCCGAGGTTGGCGAAATGGGGGTACTTCACGCGGACCCATGCGGTCGGGGTTACGGCCGCCTTCCGGTAGATCCGCAGCTGGAGCATCGCTCCTTCCCTCGACGCCTCCCACAGCCTTTTCACGAAGGCGCCGTTCAGCGTCCTTTCCCCGCCCCGCTTTTTCCAAAGGAACCGATCCAGGGTTTTCTGGACCCATTCCTCCTCCCAGAACACCATGTCGACGGAAGGGAAGGGGCGAAGGAGCCGGTCCTCTTTCCGCTGGAGGCGGCCCGCGAGCCGGTCCCGCGTGGTGTCGTCCAGCCCGGAGGCGAGAAGCCGTTCGGGGGTCAAGGGGATGGGGTTGAAGGTGGAGTGAAAGCGGACGAGGGAGAGAAAGGCCGCCTCGTCCCCTTCCTTTGCCAGCTCGCTGAGCCGGTCCGTTTCCTGAACGGGATCGTTTTTCTTCCCCTTTTCGGAGATTTTCTCCCGCGCTCCTCCTGCGGATCGGGTTGGCCTGGCCGCCGTCATCCGCTTCCGTTTCATTCGAGCTTCTCCTTTTTTCCCCGTCGGAAACCGTATTTTCGCATAGGATAGACGGAAACCGCGCGCCGGACAACCGGGATCGGCCGAGGAACTTTGGAATATCATGGCCGGTCCTGACAAGGGGAACCAATCCCGGGCGACCTTCATCTGTGATAAGAAAGCATCGGGAGGAGAACCGAAAGGAAGGGGAGGACCGGTGACGGGATTTCGGCGCGGGAAGATCCTCGCAGTCGGGTTCGGGTGGGCGGCGGCGGTCCTTCTGGGAGCCGCCGCGTCCGGGGCGGAAACGGCGGGGGGAACCACAGCGGCCGGGGGTGGCAAATTGATCGAGAAGTTCACGCTGGGAAACGGCCTGACCGTCGTCCTCCGGGAAAACCACTCCTCCCCGGTCGTCGCCGTGCAGGTGTGGGTCAAGGCGGGAAGCGCGACCGAGCCGGAGAAGAGCGCGGGCATGTCCCACATCCTGGAGCATATGGCCTTCAAGGGGACGAAGCAGCGGGGGCCCGGCCAGATCGCCCGGGAAGTGGAGGCGTTGGGCGGGGAGATCAACGCCTACACGAGTTTCGACCAGACCGTCTACCACATCACGATCTCGGGCAGGTTCCTGGGCAACGCGTTGGACATCCTGGCCGACACGCTCGGGAACTCGGTGTTCGACGAGGGGGAGCTGGAGAGGGAGAAGGAAGTGGTCATCGAGGAACTCCGGAGGAGCGAGGACAATCCGGGGAGGGTGAACGGAAAGGCGATGTTCCGGGAGGCGTACCGCGTTCACCCCTACGGCCGTCCCGTGATCGGTTACGACAACACCATCCGGAAGATCACCCGGGACGACCTCCTGGCCTACTTCGCCCGGTATTATTACCCGGGAAACATGGTGCTCGTGATCACGGGCGACGTGGACCCGGGGAAGGCACGGCCCCTGATCGAGAAGGCCTTCCTTCCGCTTGCCACCCATGCGGCTCCGCCGGACCGCGTGCCCCCCGAACCGCCGCAGCGGGAGACGCGGGTGAGGGTTCAGGAGCGGAACGCGAAGCGCGCCTACCTCGACATCGGTTTCCACGGCCCCTCGGTGCGGGACGAGGAGGTCTTCGCCTGGGACCTTCTGGGGATGATCCTGGGGGGCGGGCAGACCTCCCGCCTCTACCATGAGGTCAAGGACGTCCGGGGACTGGTCGACTCGGTAAGCTCCTATGCCTACACCCCGAAGGATCCGGGGGTTCTGATCGTTTCGGCCACCGCCGCGTCCGAGAAGGCAAAGGAAGCGCTTCGGGAGATCCTGTTCCAGACGTTCCGACTCGCGGCAGCGCTTCCGGAAGGGCAGGAACTGGCCCGGGCCAAGACGTCCACCGAAAGCGACTTCGTCTATTCCCTCGAATCGCAGGGCCAGCTCGCCCGCCACGTCGGGTTCTTCGAGACCACCCTCGATGACGGGGGGTTCGAACAGAAGTACATCCAGAAAATCCGGGCGGTGACGGCCGGCGACATCGTCGCGGTCGCAAGGAAGTACCTGAAGCCGGACAACCTCACCGTGGCCGCCGTGGTCCCCGACGGGGAGGGGGATCTGATTCCCGGAGGGGAGATTCCAAAGATCGCTGCGGAAGCCTACCGGGAGGCGATGCGGGAGGCCGGGGGAGAGGAGA
>DASUAN010000364.1:0-4513 GCA_035763765.1 Candidatus Deferrimicrobiaceae bacterium | reverse complement strand
CCAGTGCCATCCGCTGCCGTGGAAATAGAGGAATGCCAGGCGGGAGGAAGGCGTTCCCTCCGGCGGCTGCCAGAGGTCGCAGAGCAGCTCGCGGCTCGAGCCGGGGATTCGCCAAAACGCGATGTCCCGCTGCCACCTCGGCTCCGGCGCGTCGGGCAGCCGGCCCACCCACCGCCGCGAAAGCATCGATCCGCGGTGTTCCGGGCCGATCCGGCGCTGCCAATCCGGGCCGAAGGCCCGCTCGAAGCCGTCGTGGGGCGCGGCGACGCGAAGCAGGTACCGCAGGGATAGAGCAACCGCCGCGGCACCGAGGACGGCCGCCGCACCGGAGCCCAGCGCGAGACCGAAAACAACGACCAGCGCCCCGATTCCGGCGACGAAGGCCGCACCGCAGGTTACGAACATCTTCGGCAAGGTGAGGGGAGCACCGGCAGGGGATCGGATCCGGAAGAAATACAGCCCGCTGCCGGCGGCAAGAAGAAAACCGACGACGAGCAGGAGGGTCTTCACCGCTTCCGGCGCGGCGGTGATTTCCCCCCGCGAGGTGCCAACTCTTCCAGCAACGCCTTGGCTTCTTTCAGATCCGCCGTGTCGAATCCTTCCGTGAACCACCCGTACACGTCCGACAGCAGATCCCGGGCCTCATCCCGCCTGCCCTGCAGCTGCCACAGCCGGCTCAAACTCATCGCGGCCCGCAACTCCAGAGACTTCGCTTCCTGACGACGCGTCACGTCGATCGCGTGGCGAAAACAGGCCTCGGCTTCCGAGGTCTTCTTCCTTCGGTCCTCTGCCTGCTCCATTCGGCCGGCCTGCCCGAGCAGGAGAGATCCCTTGAGCTGGGACAGCGCAGAATCGTGCTGCCGTTCCCCGGTTTTTTCTCCGACATCCTGCGCCTCGGCCAACAACGCGAACGCCTCCTCGACGTGTCCCACGGCCCCCTCCACCGTGGCCAACAGGACCAGGATCCGGGGGAGTCCGATCCGCACGCCGGTGGCCCGGAGGGCATCCACGCTTCGCCTCATCTGTGCGATCCCCTCGTCCACCGCGATTTTTCCCTGCTCGAGGAGCAAGGCGCTCTTGCCGATGGTCCCGCCGGCGATAAAAGGCGGGAATCCCTGCTCTACGGATAGCGCAAGCATCTCCTCGTTCCGCTCCCCAGCCAGGGCTTTCTCCCCGCGACAGACATGGACGACGACAGCGAAGTGAAGGGCGGACGTGAGGGTGAAGGGATGGGACAGTTCCCGGGCCATGGCGAGGGCCTCTTGGGCCTTCCGAAGGGCCTGATCGGGGTACCCCAAAAACCACAGGGTCATGGCCAAAAACCCCTGGCTGATCACCCGGCCGTCCTGCACGAAGGGAATCGGATCGGGAGAGGAGAGCAGCTGGCGGGTGAACAGGGCGAATGCCTGCTCGCAGTGTTCCCGGGCCGAGGAAAACTCCCCCGCATCGTGCAGGATCTGTCCCAGCCCGTGGTGTGCCGACCCGAGAGCGCCGGGATCCTGTGTCTTTTCCCCGTGCCGGAGCAAAAGCTCCGCCATCTCGCGGGCCGTTTGGAGCTCGGCCCGTCCGAGATGGTAGATCCACAGGCCGCTGAGCACCGGGGCGAGCCTGGACGCGTCGCCCAGTTGTTGACACAACGCTCGCGCGCGGGCATAGGCGGAACCGACCTCGGGAGCGGCGTAGCCTTTTACCGCCATCCATGCCATGCCGAGGGCGGTCTGCATGCCCAGTTCCTGCTGCGCCCGTTCCACGGTGTCCGGGAGCGTGCCCAGGACCTCGAGTCCTTTGGTGAGGTGGGCGACCGCTTCCGGATAGGCGCTCCGCCGCTGCGCGTTCTGCCCCGCATGGAGCAGATGCCGCACCGCCCGGGGGGCGTCCCTCCCGCGCACGAAATGCTCCGCCAGTTCCGCCGCGATCTCCCGGGCCTTGTCGCCGTACCCCTCTTCCAGGCGCATCCCGATCTGCCGATGCAGGCGGATCCTCTGCCCCGCCGGGATTCGGTTGTACATCACCTCCTGATGCAGGGCGTGGAGGAATCCGTACCGCCCGGCGACCGTCCCGTCCGGCCAGGCCTCCGGGCCGAGCGACCGTAAAAATTGCGCTCGGCGGGACAACGTCTCGCAGCGCGCCTCGACGGATTCCGCCTCGAGGTCGACTCCGGCTGCGACCGCCGCCGCCGGGAACTCCACGCCCGCCACGCTGGCCGCTTCCAGGATCGTCTGCTCCTCGGGACTCAATCGTTCCAGCTGCAGTTCGATCAACTGACGAAGCCCCTCCGGCACGCCGGCGGACACCGCTCCGAGTCCTTCGGGCAGTTCCCAGCCCGCCGGGTTTTCCACGAGCTTCCCATTCCGCACCAGGGTGGTAACCAGCGTCACGAGGAACAGCGGATTCCCTTCCGAGCGCTGGTGCAGCATTTTCGCCAATCCGGCGGGAATTCCGCGGCCCGGGCACCTCATGGCCAGGTAGGCCGCCACGGCCTTTTCGGAGAGATAGTCGAGCAAAAGCTCCTCGCACTGCCCGCGGCCTTTCAGTTCCTGGGTGAGGGTGCGAAGGGGATGAGCGGCGACGATCGCCTCGACGGGACGATACGTCCCCAGCACGAGCAGCCGGGCCTGCTCCCGGCGCCTTGCCACGTACGACAACCACGCCAGCGTGGACGCGTCGCTCCAGTGGAGATCTTCCAGCACCAGCAACAGGGGGCGATCGATCGAAAGCTGTTCCACGGCTTCGGCCAGCTCCCGCAGCATCCGCGCCTGCGTCGTCCCGTTCCTCATGCGGTCCGGCGACGCGCGTTCGGCTTCCCTTTGCAGGGCGGGCATCTGCATCAGCCAGCTTGGCGCCTGCCGCCGCAGGAGGGCAAGGAGGTGCCCGCCCTCGGGCCCCCGGCACATCCGTCCCAACGCCTCCAGCAGGGGCAGATAGGCTTCCCCCGCCCCATACTGGTCGACGCATTGCCCATGCCCGATCCAAAGGGCCTTCTCGCTTCCCACCTGCGCCGCGAAGGCGTCCACCAGGGTCGTCTTTCCGATCCCCGCCTCTCCGACGAGGAACCCTACCCGGCGCTCTCCCTTTAGTGCGGTGTCAAACCATTGCTGCAGTCGGGCCAGCTCGGCCTCCCGGCCGACCAGTGGGACCGGAGGAACGGCGACGGACTGCGGTCTTCGGAGAGCAAGGTCCGGGGCTTGCGCCAAGGAGGCATCGGCCTGGCCAAGCGCCGGAGACCGGTCGACGATCGTGACCTTGGCTACGAACCGATATCCCCGGCCCCGCACCGTTTCGATGAACCGCGGAGACTGCGCATCGTCCTCCAGCGCCTGGCGCAGCTCGCGGATGCAGACGGTCATCGCCGCCTCGCTCACGTTCGTATCCGGCCACACCGCGTCGAGCAGCGCGTCTTTGGTCACGAGCTTGGCAGGGTGCTCTGCCAGGTAGCGCAGCACGAAAAACGCCTTGTTCGTCAGGCGGATCGGATCCTCTCCGCGCCACAGCCGCTCGTCGGTTATGTCCAGCCGAAAAGGTTCAAATTGAAGGATTTTTTCTTCTCGCACGGTCCGCCCCCCGCCGGATCGTGAAAACCAATCAGTGAGGTCTTACGGAAATCTTATGAAGATCTTCTCCCCATCTCAAGCAGTCTTCTTGCCCTGGCAGTATTTTCTATCCAACAACGGAGGCGGAAACAAACCCTGACCTCGACCTCACAGGAGGACATCATGCACCGAAAGGCAGCCAGCGGATCCCCGTTATCGATTCTCCGGGCATTCGTGGTGCAGTTCCGGGCCGAAACCGATGCGGCGCACGGGCGCGTCGCGGGCCGCATCGAGCACGTGGCGTCTCGGGAGACAGCATCGTTCCATTCGTGGGCGGAGATGCAGGCCTTCCTGGAGCAGGTCCTCCTCCAGATCCAGGCGAATCCTCCGGAGGTGTCCTGATGAACCGGGTACACGAGACAAACCACCCCACAATTCCCGCGAGGCGGGAGAAAGGAGAGATTTTCATGTTTCCACGGACACGGATCGTACTTGTTGCAGGAATGATCGTCGCCCTGGCCTTGCTTGCAGCCTGCGGGGGCGGCGGCGTAGGTAACATGACCATCCATACCGGCAGCTGGCCCGGGGAATGGCCCTGGTTCTGGCCCGAGAAAGCCACCTTCATCGCCGACGGGGACTTTTCCGAGACCGTGCCTGTCGCGGGCCACCATAGAATCCGCCTCGATGCCGTGAACGGGGAGATCGTGGTCACGGGGCAGCCGGGCGCCACGTCGGTTACGGTGACTGCGGAATTGGTCGTCGGATCGAACGTGAGTCTTCCGGACGCGGAAAAAGGCTTGAACCAGCTGAGGGTCCTCGTGGAGGATGGGTCCAACGAGATCGTCGTGCAAACTTTGCAACCGACAAACCTGGATGGGCGACGGTATGTCGTGAATTATTGGATCACCGTTCCCAGCGATCTTGCTGTGGACGCGACCCAGGTCAATGGGCACGTGACCGTTGAGGATATCGAAGGCTCCCTC
>DASUAN010000363.1:0-22677 GCA_035763765.1 Candidatus Deferrimicrobiaceae bacterium | reverse complement strand
GAGCTCCTCCCGGCTGGCGTGCCCGGACACGTGGATCTCCGAGATCTTCTCGTATCGGACGTCGGCCCCTGCGAGGAAGAGATGGTTGATCACGTTGGAGATCGCCCGCTCGTTCCCCGGGATGAACTTCGACGAGAGGACCGCCGTGTCCCCCTCCCGGATCCGGATATGCTTGTGCTCTCCGAGCGCCATCAGCGTGAGCGCGGAACGGGGCTCTCCCTGGCTCCCCGTGGTCAGGACGGCGACCTCCCGGCCGGGCAGGATCTCGGCCTCCTCCACCGGAAGCAGGATGTCCGGGTGCGGCAGACGCATGTACCCCAGCTCGAGAGCGGTCGCCACGTTCCCCACCATGCTCTTGCCGCAGAGCGCCACCCGGCGACCCTGACGGGACGCGGCGCTGATCGCCTCCTGGATCCGGTGAATGTTCGACGAGAACATCGCGACGATGACCCGACCCTCGGCCGCGCCGAAGATTTCCGAGAGGGCCTCGCCCACGAATGCCTCCGGGACGCTTCGGCCTTCTTGTTCCACATTCGTGGAGTCGGAGAACAGGGCCGTCACCGTCTCCCGCGCGGCCACTTCCGCGAGGCGGTCCATGGCGGTCGGGACGCCGTCGAGCGGCCGGGCGTCGATCTTGAAGTCTCCCGTGTGGACGAACACGCCGTCCCGGCACCGCAGGATGTACCCGAACCCGCCCGGAATGCTGTGGCACACCGGGAACGTCTCCACGTCGAGGTCGCCGATGCGGAACCGGCCGGACCGCCGGATCGTCTCGAGCCGTGCGACGCCGTCCAGGCCGTGTTCGGCAAGCCGGTTCCGCAACAGACCGAGCGTCAGCGGGGTGCCGTAGACGGGGACGTCGAACTCCTTCAGCAGGAAGGAGACCGCGCCGATGTGGTCCTCGTGCCCGTGCGTCAGCAGGATCGCCCGGAACCGGTGGGAGATCTCCCGAAGAAGGCTGAAATCGGGGATGACGAAGTCGATCCCCAGCATCGTGTCATCGGGGAACATGAGGCCCGCGTCCACCAGAACGGCGGATTCGCCGTCGTCGAAGAGCATGGCGTTGAGGCCGAATTCCCCTAATCCCCCCAAGGGGATGATGCGCAGCGGCATTACGGCTCTTCCTCCCCCGGGATTCCGGAACGGCCGGCCGGGGAGCGCACGGCGCCCTGCGCCGCCCGGTCGTTCACGCGAGCGCCGCTCCGGAGCATCGCCTTTCTTCCTCCTCCCGTGCGGAGAGAATCCTCCTGCGGGTCTCCTCCGCCATCTCGTCCCGCGTCAGACTCCGCCCTCCGCTCCCCCTCACGGGGGGAAGAACCCTCATCACGAGGACGGAAGGACGGAAGAGGAGCGATCCCCGCGGCAGGGCCTTGCGCCCTCCGTCGATGTAAACCGGCAGCAGCGGGGCTTCCGTCTTCCGCGCGAGGTAGAACGCTCCCGGCTTGAACTCGCCGATCGTCCCGTCCCGGCTGCGCGTGCCCTCGGGATAGATGACCACCAGCTGCCCCCGTTCCATTCGCTCCGTCGCCTCGCGGACCAGCTTTACGGCATCCCGGGGGTCCTCCCGGTCGATGAAGAGATTGCCGGATTTCTTCATCGCGGACCCGAAAAGGGGGATCCTCCCGAGTTCCCGCTTCGCGAGAAAGCGGACCTGCCGGGGAAGGGCGGCGAGGAAAAGGGGAATGTCCACCAGGCTCTGGTGGTTTGCCGCGAGGATCGCTCCCCCCGCCGGGAGATGCTCCAGCCCCGCGACCCGGATCTTCCATCCGCCGATCCGGACGAACACCTTGCCCCACCACCGCATGATCCCCGAAGGAACCCGGTCTTCCCCCGAGAGAAAGCCCGTCGCTGCGGCCGCCAGGGAACAGACCACGGTGAGGGACAGGATGGCGGCGGATTTGAGTACTCCCGAAATCACCAATCCGCTTCCTCACGGAAACTGTAGAAAGAACAACTAGCTATTATGACATGGTCCAGCACCGGAATCCCCACGATTCCGCCTGCCGATCGCAGCCTCCGCGTGACCTCCCGGTCCTCCGGGCTGGGGGAGGGATCTCCGCTCGGATGATTGTGCACGAGGATGATCGATGCCGCGCGCTCCGCGACTGCGGGAGCGAAAACCTCCCGCGGGTGGATGAGGCTGCCGTTCAGGATGCCCACCGATACGCGGACGGAGTGCAGTACGCGTTGCTTGACATCCAGCAGGACCGCAAGGAACACCTCGACCGGGGAATCGGCGAGAAGGTAGCGGTACCGATCGAACACGTCGGCGGCGGACCGCAGCGGCTCCGACCGGGGAAAAGGCGTCGTCAGGGCCCGACGGGCGAGCTCGAGGACCGCTTCCCATCTCTCCCGGAGGGCCCCGTCCACCGGTCCCTCCTCCACAGCAGCCCTCCGCATCTCCTCCCAGCCTTCCGGAAAAGCGGCGCGGAACAGGGACGTCTCGTCTTTTCCCTCGAACGGCCGCCCGATTCGGCCCGATCGTTTTTTCAAACCGTTCCCCGGCTCCGATGATGCCCGGAAAGTCTTTCAAATTCCATTCCAAAAAATCCGGAAAGGTCCGAAAGGCTTTCGGCGATAATAACGATATGGATTCCCGGGAAGCTTTGGAGCTCCTCTCCCGTCTGCGGTCCAACATCGAGTCGGTCCTCCTGGGAAAACGCCGGGAGGTGGAACTCGCTCTCGCCTCCTTCCTCGCGGGGGGACACATCCTTCTCGAGGACATTCCCGGCACCGGCAAGACCACCCTCGCGCGGGCCGTTTCCGCAAGTATTTCGGGCACGTTTCGCCGCATTCAGTTCACGAGCGACCTGCTCCCCCAGGACGTCGTCGGCGTCCACATCTTCGACGCGGAACGGAGAAACTTCACCTTTTCCCCCGGCCCGCTTTTCGCGAACATCGTGCTCGCCGACGAGATCAACCGAAGCAACCCCCGGGCCCAGAGCGCCCTGCTGGAGGCGATGAGCGAGCGGCAGGTGTCGGTCGACACGAAGACGTATCCGCTTCCCGACCCCTTTCTCGTCATCGCCACGCAGAACCCGTTCGAACTCCACGGGACCTATCCCCTGCCGGAATCGCAGCTCGACCGGTTCAATCTCCGCCTCCGGCTGAACTACCCCGACCGGGAATCGGAACTGCGGCTGATCCGGGAAAACACCTTGGCGACCATGCGGGACGGCCTCCTGCCGGTCATCGTCCCCGAGCAGATCCGGCGGTTCCGCACCCTGGTCGAAGGAGTCGCCGTCCGGGATTCGATCGTGTCCTACATCTACCGGATCGTGGAGGCCACCCGGCGGCACCCCGCGGTTCGGCTCGGGGCGTCTCCCCGGGGCGCCATCGGCGTGAAAAGCACCTCCCAGGCGCTCGCCTTCCTGGCAGGCAGGGATTTCGTGACTCCCGGAGACGTGCAGAAAACCGCGCCGGCCGTTCTCTGCCACCGCATCTTCCTGAAGGGAGAGCCCGGGAGCGCCTCGGAGACGGAGGCCGGGGAAGCGATCGTCTCCGAGATTCTCGAGGCCGTTCCCTCCCCCCTATGAAGGGTCTTCTCCGCGCGCTTCGCCCGCCGCGGAAACTCCGGGTGACGTTCCCGGGGAAATGGTTCCTCGTGCTCACCGTCGGCGTGGGGGCCGCGGCCATCAATACCGGAAACAACCTGCTCTACCTCGCCCTCAGCATGAACCTGAGCCTGATCATCCTTTCCGGGATCCTGTCGGAATGCTGCCTGCGAAGACTGCGCGTGCGGGTGGCCCACGCCCCGGAAGCGTTCGCCTCCCGGGAATCGTTGCTCGCGGTCACCTGCTCGACGGAGGGGAAGCGGTTCCCGGCGCTCTCCGTCTCCGTCTCCCCCGGCCTACCCGGGGCGGGGAAGAGAGCCTGGTTTCCCGAGATCCCTCCGGGGGAATCCGAGACCCGGGTCATCCCATACCGTCCCGGGCGGCGGGGCACCGTCCCCCCCTTCCTCTGCACCGTCTCGACCCGATTCCCCTTTGCGCTCTTCGAAAAATCCGCCGAGGTGCACCCTCGAGGATCCCCCCTGATCGTCTACCCGGAACCGACCGGGGCTTGGATCGCGGCCCTGGACACCGCGCCGGGCGACGATTCGGGAGGAAAAACCGCCGGAAAAAGGGAGGGCACGTCGATCCGCGGCGCGAGGGACCACCTCCCTTCCGATCCGGTCCGTGACATCCACTGGAAGGCGTCTGCGCGGCTGGGGAAATGGATGGTGAAGGAACGGGAGGCGGAACCGGCGCAGGTCGTCGACCTCCACCTGCCCTTTCCCTTGCCTGCCGAAGCGTTCGAACGGCTCGTGTCGGAGGCATGCGGTCTCGTTCTCCGGTGCGAGAGAGAAGGAGTGCCCTTCCGACTCCGGCTCGGAGACCGGATCCTCGTCGATCCGGCGGACGGCGAACGGCGCAGGAAAGCGCTGTCGATCCTCGCGAGGGTGGAGCCGGACGGCACGATCCTTCCCTTGGAGGAAGGGGGAAGTCCATGACGCGTGCGAAGGAGCGGACCCGGATCCCGGTCGCCCTCTGGATCTCCCTCCGCGCCCACTGGGCATTCGGTCTGGTCCCGCTCGCCTTCCTCACGGAGATTCCCCGTCCCGCGCTGATCTTCGCTGCGACGGCGTTCCTCGCGGGCACCGCCTTGGACTGGACGGACGCCCCGCGTCGGGGATGGCACCGTGCCTGCTACCCGCTGCTGGCGGCAGGGGCCCTGATGGCCGCCGCCGACCTCCTTTTCGGAAGCGGAGATCTTCTCGCCTCCGTCTCCCTCCTCATCTTGAGCGTCCAGTCGGTGAAACTCCTCCTTCCGAAAACCCCCCGGGACGGGTGGCAGCTTTGCGCGATCTCGTTCCTCGAGTTTCTCGCGGCGGCGGCGATTACCACGGAAATCCAGTTCGCGGTGTTCCTTTTCCTCTTCCTGGGCCTGTCCGCCGGCGCCATGTGGGCCCTTCAGGCCGAGGAATCGGCGGAGGCGGGGGAAACCGCCGTCCCCCGCTCCCGGCCCGGATTCGTCGTCCCGCTGCTCCTTCTGTCCGCAGGGGTGGGATTTTGCCTGACGGCACTGCTGTTCGCGGTCACCCCCCGCATCGGGATCGGGCAGTTCCTGCACCGGCAAAGGAGCCGGGCGGGGATCACCGGCTTCTCGGATGCGATCTCGCTGCGCGACGTCACTTCCGTCAAGGTCGACCACCGGGTCGTCGCCCGGATCGAGTTTCCCGAACTGGAACCCGGGGCCTTCCCGTCCGAACTGTACCTGCGGGGAGCGACCTACCCCCGCTTCGACGGAACGAGGTGGAGCCGCGAGGAGCCGGCGTTCGGAAAGGTTCCGAGGGGGGGGTTCCACTATCACCTCTCTTCTCGGGGCCCCGCTCCCCTCTCCACGGCGGATGTCTTCCTGGAGCCGATGGGACACTCCGCCCTCTTCGTCTATGCGGGAGCGGTTTCCGTCGAGGGAGTGCTGGGCGAACTCCGGACCGATGGCCAGGGGAACTATCTTTTGCCGTCGGGTCATCCGGCGATCCGCTACCGCGTCCATTTCCATCCCACGGAGTCCCCCCGAGGGGAGCCTCCCCCCGCCCCGGACGGCCCGTATCTCGCACTGCCCCCCGGATCGAAGGGGATCCGGGAACTGGCAAGGCAAGTGACTTCCGGAGCAGCGTCGGACGCGGAGCGGGCCGAGTCCGCGAAACGGTTCTTCCAGTCCGGATTCCGGTACACGCTGGCGGACCCCGCCTCCTCGATTGAGGAGTTCCTGTTTCGGACCAAGGCCGGTTACTGCGAACACTATGCCGCCGGGACGGCGCTCCTCCTGCGTGCGGCGGGCGTCCCGGCGCGGGTCGCGGCCGGGTATCTAGGCGGCGAGTGGAACGATGTCGGAAAGTACCTGATCGTGCGGCAGTCCGACGCGCACGCCTGGACGGAAGCGTGGATCGGGGGAAGGTGGATCACGCTGGACACCACCCCGGTGCTCGGGGAGAGTTCGCCGTTCTTCACCCGAACGGGTACGATCGGCATGTACCTCGATTGGGCCAGACAGCGGTGGAACAAGTACGTCGTGAACTATTCGCTGCAGATGCAGGCGGAGGCCGTTTCCGATGGATGGCACACCGTTCGCCGCGCGGGCAGGCAGGTCCGGCAGGCGATCGGAAACGCAAGCGGCGGCATCGCACGGACAGTTGCGATGCTCGGTCTGGCGGCTGCGGCGCTCGATTTCGTCCGGCGCATGCGCCGAAAGAGGGTCTTCCTTACCCCCCGGCGGCCGGGAGAGGGAGAGCCCCCTCTTCCCCGGTCTTATGCCCGTCTGGTCCGGCGGCTCTCGGCCGGCGGACGGCGGAGGTCTCCCGGCGCATCGCTCGAAGAGATGCTCCTGTCGGCAGCGGGCGCGACTCCCGAACTGCTTCCCGACGCATCCCGTTTCCTCTCCCTGTATCACCGGGAGCGCTTCGGAACCCGCCCCCTGTCGGTCCAGGAAACCGCCGAGGCGGGCAGACTCGCGGGAACGCTCCGAAAAGGCCTCTTCCGGTCCGGCGCAAAGCGATCCGATTAGGAAGCATCGAGCGAACCCGCCCCCCCGACCTTTCGCGCTTCGGGTCGTTCCCAACCGTTCCTTCCGGATTCGGGTACGCGGATTGCAGATCCGCCGATCGGCAGGTCCGGGGCCTTCGGGCTGCGCTGCCGGGAATCCGCGGGCGCCAGAAAGGGGACCCCCGTTGCTCGTGCGCGTTTTTGCCTCCACCGTCGCGGGGATCGATGCGGTCCCGGTAGAGGTGGAGACCGACATCTCGAAAGGGCTTCCTTCCTATACGATCGTGGGGCTTCCCGGAGGGGTGGTGCGCGAGAGCGCGGACCGGGTGCGGACGGCCATCCGAAACTCCGGCCTCCTCTTCCCGGGACGAAAGATCACCATCAATCTCGCCCCGGCCGATCTGAAGAAGGACGGGGGTCTTCTCGATCTCCCCATCGCCCTCTCCATCCTCTGCGCGGAAGGGCTGGTGCCGGCGGACGCCCTGGGAAGATACCTGGTCGGCGGAGAGCTCTCCCTCGACGGCTCCGTCAAACCGGTGCGCGGCGTGCTGTCCCAGGCTCTCCTCGCCAGGCAGGCAGGACTTCCGGGGATCATCATCCCGTCCGCCAACGTCGAGGAAGCCGGGCTTGTCCCCGGCCTCGAGGTGATCCCTGCCGAGTCCCTCCAGGATGCCGTGGCGGCCCTGTCCGGCAAAACCCCGCCGCGATCCGTCAGCCCGGGCCGCCCCCTCCCGCTTCCCGTCGATCCCGGCGGCCCGGACCTCCGGGACGTGGTGGGCCAGCCGGTGGCGAAAAGGGCGCTGGAGATCGCAGCCGCCGGGGGGCATGCGCTCCTTTTCACCGGCCCCCCGGGATGCGGCAAGACGATGCTGGCGGAGCGGATGCCGGGGATCCTCCCCGACTTCGAGGAGGACGAGGCGCTCGAAACCGCAAAGATCTACAGCGCCGCGGGCGAACCCCCCTGGCCCCGCCTCATCACGCGACGCCCCTTCCGCACCGCCCATCACTCCATCAGCCCCGCCGGACTGGTAGGCGGGGGAAATCCCCCCCGTCCGGGGGAGATCACCTTCGCCCACGGCGGGGTGCTTTTCCTCGACGAATTCTCCGAGTTCCGGCGGGACTCGCGGGAAGCGCTCCGACAACCCCTCGAGGCCGGGGAAATACGGATCGCCAGAGCGGGAACCTTCTTCCGGTTCCCCTGCCGGTTCCTCCTCCTCGCGGCGACGAACCTTTGTCCGTGCGGAAGCGCGGGACACCCGAAACGGATCTGCCGGTGTTCCCCTCCCCTGCTCCTGCGATTCTCCCAGAAATTCTCCGGACCGCTTCTCGATCGGTTCGACCTGTCGGTCACCGTCGCACCTCTCCCGGCGGACGACTGGTCCACCCCGCCCGGCGGAGAAAGGTCTTCCGCCGTCCGGCAGCGGGTGACGTCGGCCCGCCGGGTCCAGTCGCGCCGTTACGCCGGTCGCCCTTTCCGGGCGAACGGGACGGCAGGCGCCCCCTATTCCGAGATGACCGCTACCTTCTCCCCCGAGGCCCGCACGTTTCTCCTGCGGGCGGCCGATCGGATGGCCCTTTCGGGAAGGGGGATCGGGAAGACCGCCCGGGTCGCGAGGACGATCGCCGACCTGGCGCAGGAAAGATCCGTCTCCCTGCCGCATGTCGCGGAGGCTCTCCAGTACCGGATTCCGGACTTCGTTCTCTCCGGAGAACCCTACAACCGGTCGGCGATGCCCCAGAAGACCTTTTCCACGTAGTTGCGGAACCCGTGGATGAAAGCGCACCTCCGGTTGAACCGGGCCAGCGACCCGCAGAAGTACAGCCCGGAAACCGTGGACTCTCCCGACGGGGAGATCACGGGATATCCTTCCTCGTCCGTCTCCACGCTCCCTCCGTCGATCGGTATCCACAACGGACGGAACCCCGTTGCGCAGATGATCCAGTCGTATTCCTTTTCCTCCCCGCTACGGAACCGGACCCGTCGCCCGGCCAGGCGAACCGCGGGATCCGACTCCCGCAGCGCGATGATCCCGAATCGCACGCACTCCTTGAGGGTGCTTTCCGAGGATCCCCGGATGTGCTGCAGATCCCCCGTCTCGCTGAAGTAGCGGAGCGGGCCCCGGGTGGAAAGCGTAACCTGGGCGGTGCCGGCCAGCTCGAGGGCGACCTCCGCAGCGGAATTTCCGCCGCCGATGATCAGGACCCGCCTTTCCGAGTAGGCCGCGCAATGGACGAAGTCGCAGGAGTGGATGACGAACGGGCTGGATTCGATTCCCGGGACGTCGGGAAAAGCCGGCACGGACGAGGCTCCCGTCGCGATGACCAGGAACCGGCAGGACCTCTCCCCCGTCGATGTCTCGACGGAGAACCCCCCCGGGACGACGGCGGCGCGGGTCGCGGCGGTATTCTCCTCGACACGGAGCATCTGCTCCCGCGCGAAGGCGTCCATGTAGCACAGGAAATCCTCCCGGCTGGGGAACGGCCTTCGCACGCCGGGAAGCGCCCACAAGGGATGCTCGAGCGTCAGCGACGTCCAGTCGGTTCCTGGGACGGCGGGGGACAGAAGGACCATCCCCTGGCGCATCATGCGCCACGACTGGCCGATCTTGCCCCGCTCGAGGATCTGGTGGTCGATCCCGTGCTCCCGGAAAAAATGCGACAAAAGGAGCCCTCCCGGACCACCCCCGACGATGATCACATCCCGCATCGGTTCCCCATCCGGCATGAAAGCATAATTTCGAATCATAGCACCGGAACACGGCGATTTCCGAGTTGACAGGATATTCCGACTTTCCTATATTAATTGTTTGCTAACGATGTCTGCGGAGGGCCGCAGGAATGTATGCCGTGGTGCGCACCGGAGGAAAGCAGCTTCGCGTTTCCCCCGGCGATGTGGTGAAGGTGGAGAAACTCCCCCTCAAGCCCGGGGAGACCGTGGAGCTGTCGGACGTTCTGCTCGTCTCCTCCGGGGAGGAAACGAAGGTGGGAACCCCGACGGTCCCCGACGCGAAGGTCATCTGCATGTCCCTCGGAGACGGGAAGGGAAAGAAGATCGTGGTCTACAAGTACAAGCGGCGCAAGGGATACGCGAGGAAGCGGGGCCACCGCCAGGCGTTCACGCGGCTTTCGATCCAGGAAATCCGGGTAGGATAATCCCCCCGGAGAAAGGTCCGGAGATGGCGCACAAAAAAGGGGTCGGCAGTTCCAGGAACGGACGGGACAGCCAGAGCAAGCGGCTCGGCGTCAAGGCGTACGGCGGAGAGGTCGTGACCGCCGGGGCGATCATCCTCCGCCAGCGGGGCACGGCCGTGCATCCGGGCCGGAACGTCGGCGTGGGAAGGGACCACACCCTGTTCGCCCTCATCGACGGAATGGTCCAGTTCGAGCGGTTCGGGAAGGACCGCAAGAAGGTGTCCGTCCTCTCCGTTTCGTAAACGCCCCCTCTCCATGCATTTCATCGACGAAGCCACGATCACCGTCCGGTCCGGGGACGGGGGGCGGGGATGCGTGAGCTTCCGCCGGGAGAAGTACGTTCCCCGGGGCGGCCCGGATGGGGGAAACGGGGGAAACGGAGGCAGCGTCATCCTGCGGGTCAGCCCGAGCCTCGCCACGCTGCTCGATTTCCGCTACCGGAAAATCTTCAAGGCGAAGCGAGGACAGCACGGAATGGGGAAGAACAGGCAAGGCAGAAACGCGCCCGACCTCGTGATCCCTGTTCCGCCGGGAACCGTGGTGCACGACCTCGAGACCGGGGAATTGCTGGCCGACCTGACGAAAGAGGGGGAGTCGTTCCGGGCGACGGTGGGAGGACGCGGGGGACGCGGGAATGCCTCCTTCGCCACCTCGACGAACCAGGCCCCGGACACGGCGCAACCGGGGATGCCGGGGGAGTCGAGGAGTCTTCGCCTCACCCTGAAGCTCATCGCCCAGATCGGCCTGGTCGGACTCCCCAACGCGGGAAAATCGACCCTTCTCTCCCGGATTTCCCGGGCTCGCCCGAAGATCGCCGACTATCCGTTCACGACCCTCTCCCCCGTTCTGGGGGTGGTTTCCCATCACGATGAGGAGTTCGTCGTGGCCGATCTTCCCGGACTCATCGAGGGCGCCCACCGGGGGGCGGGCCTGGGGCACCGCTTCCTGAAACACGCGGAGCGCACCGAGGGACTGGTCCACCTGGTGGACGCCGCAAGGCCGGCCGAGAAGATCGCGGAGGCGTACCGGATCGTCCATGAGGAGATGGAGAGGTTCCGACCCGACCTCGTCGCCCGGCCGACGCTCCTGGCCTTCAACAAGATGGACCTCCCGGGAGCGCGGGAAGCCGCGGAGCGGGCCCGCGCGGAGTTGAATTTCCCGGAGAGGGATGCCTATTATATTTCCGCGGTCACCGGGCAGGGAATTCCGGAACTGCTGAACGGCCTGGTGGCGCTCCGGAGACGCCCACCGTATGAGATCTGAACCCGCGGGCCGCCGCGAATCCCTGATCCTCTCCCGGAAGATCCGGCGAATCGTCGTCAAGCTCGGCAGCGGAACGCTCGCCGACGTCGAGGCGGGACTGCGCGCGGCGACCATCCGCGCGTTGGCGGCCCAAGTGGGAAGAGCCTGGGAGCAGCGGGGGATCCAGTTCGTGGTCGTCACCTCGGGAGCGATCGCGGCGGGCTGCAAGAAACTGGGGATGCGGGAGAAGCCCCGGACGGTGACGCTGAAGCAGGCGGCCGCCGCCGTCGGCCAGACGAGCCTGATGTACGCCTACGAACGCGCCTTCGAAAAGCAGGGGCGGAAGGTGGGTCAGCTGCTTTTGACCCACGAGGACTTCGAGAGCCGGGAGCGGTACAACAACGCCCGGAACACGGTCGAGGCGCTCCTCTCCCGCGGCATCGTCCCGGTGATCAACGAGAACGACACCGTGGCCACCGAGGAGATCCGCCTGGGGGACAACGATCACCTCGCGGCACTCGTGACGCAGATGATCGGCGCGGATCTTTTGATCCTGCTGACGGACAGCGAGGGGGTGTTCACGAAGGACCCGCATCGCTTCAAGGACGCCCGGCTCATCCCGATCATCGAAACGATCGACGAGGAGCTGATCCGAGGGGCCAGCGGGCAGCGTTCCCAGTCTGCGGGTACCGGGGGGATGTCGTCGAAGCTGGCCGCCGCGCGCGTCGTCAGCGCTTCGGGGACGCCGGTGGTCATCGCCTCGGGACTGAAGCCCCGTTCCATCACCGACATTCTCGCCGGCAAGGAGGAGGGGACGTTCGTCCTCCCCGCCGACCGGCGGAGAAAAAACAGCCGGAAGATGTGGATCGCCTACGCGAGACACCCGCACGGCACCATCGTCGTCGACGACGGAGCCATCCGGGTCCTCCGGGAAGGGGGAAAAAGCCTCCTGCCCGCGGGGATCGTATCCGTGCAGGGCATCTTCCGGAGAGGAGACGCCGTCTCCATCAGCGACCGGAGGGGGCGGGTATTCGCCCGGGGGATCACGGCGTGGACGAGCGAGCAGGTGGAGCGGTGTCTGGGAAAGAAGAGCCCCGAGGTCCGGTCCATCCTCGGCGAGGAGATCCCCTCGGAGGTGGTGCATCGGGACGACCTCATGATCTTCCCGATCCCTGAAACTCCCGAGGGGGGAAACGGAGTCGTATCGTAGATGGCCAAGACAGAAACCACCAGGGAACTCGTTTTCGAAGTATGCCGCGCCGCACGGGAGGCCTCGGCGAGACTGGGGCGGGCCTCCACGAGGGAGAAGAACGCCGCTCTCTCCGCCATGGCGAAGGGGCTCCGCGAGCGGGCGGGTTGGCTCCTCGAGGAGAACCGGAAGGATCTCGATGCAGCGGCATCCCGGGGGATCTCCGGCGCCATGCTCGACCGACTCACGCTGAACGAAAGCCGGATCGAGCAGATGGCCGCGGGGATCGAGGAGGTCGTCGCCCTCCCGGATCCCGTCGGCGAGGTCGAGAAGATGGGGCGGCGGCCCAACGGCCTCTGGGTGGGGAAGATGCGCATCCCGCTCGGGGTCATCGGGATCATCTACGAATCGCGGCCGAACGTCACCGCCGATGCCGCCGCGCTTTGCGTCAAGTCGGGGAACGCGGTCATCCTGCGGGGGGGCTCGGAGGCCATCTCCTCCAACACCGCGATCGCGCGGATCCTTCGCGATGCGATGATCCTCGCAGGCCTGCCCGCGGAGGCCGTCTCGGTCATCGAACGGACGGATCGCGAGGCGATCGACTGGATGCTGTCCGCCGAGGAGCACATCGACCTCATCATCCCCCGCGGGGGGGAAGGGCTGATCCGGAGCGTGGCGGAGAAATCCCGAATCCCCGTCATCAAGCACTACAAAGGGGTCTGCCACATCTACGTGGACGAGGACGTCGACGTCGGGCAGGCCGTCGCCATCTGCGTCAACGCGAAGGTGCAGCGGCCCGGCGTATGCAACGCGATGGAAACGCTCCTGGTGCACAGGAAGGCCGCGCCGGCATTTCTGCCCGCCGTCGCGGCCGCCCTCCGGAACCACGGCGTGGAGATGCGCGGCTGCCCGCAGACCCTTTCCCACGTGCCCTTCGCGATCCCGGCCTCCGAAGGGGATTGGGGGACCGAGTTCCTCGACCTGATCCTCGCGGTGCGGGTGGTCTCCTCGATGGACGAGGCGATCGAGCACATCCGCCGGTACGGTTCGCTGCACACGGAGGCGATCCTTACGAAGGACCACGCCCGGGCCATGCGGTTCCTCCGCGACGTGGACTCCTCCCTCGTCCTCGTCAACGCATCCACCCGGTTCAATGACGGATTCCAGCTGGGCCTCGGCGCAGAGATCGGAATCAGCACCACCAAGATCCACGCCTTCGGACCGATGGGGCTTGCGGAATTGACCACGACGAAGTTCATCGCCTTCGGGGACGGCCAGGTCCGGACGTAATTGGGCGCGAACCGGACATCGGCGGCCCTGTTCGGCGGGACGTTCGATCCGTTCCACAACGGCCACCTGCGCATGGCGATCGAGGTCAAGGAGGCGCTCGCCCTTCCCCGGGTCGTGCTCCTGCCCGCCCATCACCCGCCCCACAAGCCCAAGCGGCCCGTCTCCGAGGCCGGACACCGTCTGGCCATGGTGTCCGCCGCCGTGGCGGGTCTCCCGGGCTTCGAGGTCTCCGACGCGGAGATCCGCCGCGAGGGGCCCTCCTATTCGCTGATCACGGTACAGGAATTCTCGCGGGCGGAGCCGAAGGTCGACTGGGTGTTCGTGATGGGGGCGGACTCTTTCGGGGAGATTGCCACCTGGCACCGGTACGAGGAGTTTCTTGCCGCATGCGACGTCCTCCTCCTCCCCCGGACCGGAACCGCCTCAAAGCCGGCGCTCCCCGCGGGGTTGCGTATTGTCAAAGAGGAACCGCATTGCTATAGTTGGACAGGGGAAAGCTACCGCCTTCCGGGGGGACGAAGGCTGTTTTGCCCCGCCCTGCCCGCGCTGGAGATCTCTTCGAGTTCCATTCGGGAGAAGGTTCGGAGCGGGAAGTGCATTCGGGGCCTCGTCCCGCGGGAGGTGGAGAAATACATCGCCGGGCACGGCCTGTACCTCGGCACGGGGGAGGAAGAACGGTCATAACCACACGGGATACGGTGATCCAGTGCGCACGGCTTGCCCAGGAGAAAAAAGCCACCGACATCCGCGCGCTGGACGTCCGGGAGAGCGCAACCTTCACCGACTATTTCCTCCTCTGCTCGGGAACGTCCGACCGGCAGGTCTCCGCCGTCGCCAGTCATATCGAGGAGACGCTCAAGAAGGAAGGAGTCCGACCGCTGGGGGTCGAGGGGATGCGGGAGGGACGCTGGGTCCTGATCGACTACGACGACTTCGTGGTGCACATCTTCCTGGACAGCGTCCGGGATTTTTACAAGTTCGACCGGTTGTGGGGATCCGTGCCCGAAATCCCCATTCCCGGAGACCGATAGAAATGAGGAACCCCCCATGGCGGTTCGACTGCTTTTCCTCCTGTTCGTCGTCATCCTGGTGGCCTTCTCGTACATCTCGCTCCTGAACGGCCAGCACATCCAGTTCTTCTACTCCGCCACCCGCCAAGTGGAGGTGACGGTCAGCGAGCTCGCCATCCTTGCCTTTTCCCTCGGAGCCGCGATGGTGATTCTCGGCACGATGGTCAAGGACGTGACCCTGGCGTCGAAGAACTGGAAGGAACGCCGCGAGAAGCAGCGACGGGAAGCCGCCCGGGCCCGGGTTTCCAAGGCAGCCGATCTGTCCAAGCGGGGAATGCTCGACGAGGCGGCTGCCGAACTGCGCAAGAGTCTCTCCGTCAACCCGGACGACCGGGAGGCCCTGGACCTCCTGGCCGACGTGGAGGCCGAGCGGAAGAACCCGCTGGAGGCCGTCAAGGCCCTGACCAAGGTGAAGCAGATCGATCCCTCGGACCTCACCGTCTACATCCGCCTGGCGGGGTTGTACCGCGAGATGAACGACCTCGAGAACGCCCTGTCCCTTCTCCGCAGGATCGAGGACTCCGACGGGGAGAACCTGCGCGCCTGGGAGGGAATCCGGGATATCCACATCCAGCGCGGGGAGATGGTCTCCGCCTATGGGATGCAGAAGAAGATCCTCAAGCTCCGGGGAAAGGCCGCCTCCTCCGAGGACAAGGCCCTGTTCGACGCCCTCCGGTACGAGAAGGCGATCCAGCGCATGGCGGAAGGGAAAACCGACGATGCGGAGAGGCGGCTGCGGGATCTCATCAAGGATCAGCCGCTCTTTACGGCGGCCTACCTTGCCCTCTCCGACCACCTGGGGGGAAAGGGGAACATCGAGGAGGCGACGAAGACCCTCTTCTCGGGATACCGGGCGACCCGCAACGCCATCTTCCTGATCAAGCTCGAGGACCTCGGCGTGGAGACGGAACGGCCGGAAGCGATGATCGGCCTCTATCTCGACCTGCTCCAGGAGTTCCCGTCGGACTTCGACATCAACCTCTTCCTGGGGAAGTTCTACCTCCGGCTGGAGATGAACGACGAGGCGGTGGAACAGTTGTTGAAGGCGGAACTCCTCGATCCGGAGCGCGAGTCCGTGAACATCCTGCTCGCCGAGGCGCTCCGGCGGAGGGGTCGGTATGAGTCAGCCTGCCACCACTACCAGCGGGCCTTCGGGTACAAACGGAGATATCTCATCCCGTTCCGTTGCACCGGATGCGGCCAGACGACCATCAAGTGGGCCGCCCGCTGCTCCTCCTGCGGAATCTGGAACGGATACGCGATCTCTCACGGAAACCGGGACTACGCCATCCCCGCAACCGTCCGGTGATCTTCGCGGGATCCGGGGACGTCTGCGCGCCGCCTGGGAGGCTGCCTTCCGAGAGGTCACCGGCGAGATCCTCCTCCTCCGATCGCTGCTTCCCCCCGCATCGCCCGACCTCTCTCCGAAGGCGGTAGGAAGATGGCCCGCTCTCCGGGAGGAAGGTTGTTCCCCCCCGGGACCGTCTCCCGATCCGTTCGATCTCGTCCTTTCCCTTTTCCCTTACGAGGGAGACGTAATGGAGGGAATCCGCACCGCCAAATACGGGGGGAGAAGCGACCTGGCGCACGTCCTTGCCCGGATCCTTTTCGAAACGATCCGTGGAGCGTGGGCCGACCGGTTCCCGGCCGGTTTCCGGCCGACGATCGTCCCGGTTCCGCTCCGGGCGGGAAAATATTTCCGGCGAGGGTACAACTTTCCCGCGCTGGTGGCCCTCCCCTTAGGCCGCCTCGCCGGGTGGCCGTGCGACCCGCCTCTGCTCCGTCGAACCACGGAACGCCGGCCCCAGGCGGGGCTGCCCCTTTCCGATCGGAAGAAAAACGTCCGGGGAGCGTTCACCGCCCGCCCCGGCGCGCAGGTCCCCTCCCACATCCTTCTGATCGACGACGTGTACACCTCCGGTGCGACCGCCGCGGCGTGCGCCCGCGCCTTGAAAAAAGGCGGGGCGGAGCATATAGTGGTGATGACGGTGGCGCGCGCCATTCTTTGAGTCGCCGGACGCCCATCCCGCACCAGGCAACCACCAGGGAGCGCACATGATCTCCCCCTTCCGGGCAGCCGCCCTGCAGTTTCCCATCGACATGGGCGCGGTGGAAAGAAACGCCCGCCGGGCCTTCGCCCTTCTCCGGGAGGCCTCGAAACGGGAGGCGGCGCTTTGCGTCCTCCCGGAGATGTGGAGCACGGGCTTCTCCTACGACAACCTGCGGGCGCTCTGCGGGACCACCCCCGGGCTTCTTCGCGATCTCTGCCGCTTCGCGGCCGACCGGCGCGTCGTGATCGTCGGCTCGCTCCCCGAGCGATCGGGGAGGGCCGTGTACAACACGCTCTACGTGATCGACTCGACGGGAGCGATCACGGGGGAGTACCGGAAAACGCACCTGTTCTCCCCCTCCGGGGAGCACCTCCACTTCCGCAGAGGGACGGCCGCTTCGGTCGCCCATACCTCCGTGGGAACGATCGGACCGCAGATCTGCTACGACCTCCGGTTTCCCGAGCTGTCCCGGAAATACTATCTCGAGGGGGCAACCCTGTTTTGCGTTTCCGCGCAATGGCCCGCCGTCCGGAAGGCCCACTGGGACCTCCTCACCGTCGCCCGCGCCGTGGAGAACCAGCTCTTCGTGGTGGCGTCCAACGCCGTCGGGAGATCGGGCGAGTTCCGGTATTCCGGGGGTTCGGCCATCCTCTCCCCATGGGGGGAACGGCTGGCCCAGGGAGGAAAGGAGGAGGGACTCGTGATCGCGAAGATCGACCCCGCGGGGGTCGATGAGGCAAGAAGGAGGATTCCGTGCGCAAAGGATCGAAACGAACGCGCCTACCGGAAGACCCGGCGAAAAAGATAATTTCCCGGCGGGCCGTCCGCGCCACCTTCGGCCGCCTGCGCCGACAGGGGAAGACGATCGTCTTCACCAACGGGTGCTTCGACATCCTTCATGCCGGGCACGCCGGATATCTCCGGAAAGCGGCCTCCCTGGGCGACGTTCTCGTGGTGGGGTTAAACAGCGACGCATCCGTGCGGCGGCTCAAAGGAGAAGGACGCCCCGTGCAGACGGCACGGGACCGGGCCTACCTTCTGGCATCGCTCTCCTGCGTCTCCTTCGTCGCGGTCTTTTCCGAGGATACCCCGGCCGCGCTCATCGAGGAGGTGGTCCCGCACGTCCTGGTGAAGGGGGGGGACTGGAGGGGGAAAACGATCGTCGGCTCCGATTTCGTCCGGGCACGCGGGGGCTCCGTGCGAACGATCCGCCTCCTGCCCGGGAGATCCACCTCGTCCATCCTCCGCCGGGCCGGAATGGTACCCTTCGAGCAGGATTGACGGATCCTCCCCGCGTTCCGATGGGGAGGAAGGTGGGAATCCGGTTTTCCCGGTCAGCGCCGGGAAGCGGCGATCTTCCCGAGGGCGGCGAGAAAAACGGAGATCTCCTTCCTCGTCGTGAAGGGACCGGGGCTCGCGCGAACCGCCCCTTCCGGGAAGGTGCCGAGCGTCCGGTGAGAATCCGGCGAGCAGTGCAGCCCCGCCCGGACCAGGACCCCGAACCGCTTTTCCAGCCGCAGCCCCACCTCCGCAGGATCCATCCCCTCGACGACGAACGAGACGACCGACGCCCGGCGGGACGGTTCCCGGGGGCCGTACGCCGTCACGCCGCCGATCCGCTCCATCCCCTCCATCAGTTCCTCGAGGAGTTCCGTCTCCCCGCGACGGACCTTGTCGATCCCCTTGCGCAGAAGCCAGGCGAGGGAAGCCGAAAGGCCCGCGATCCCAACGCTGTTCGGGGTCCCGGACTCGAGGGCGTCGGGGAAGAAGTCGGGCTGGCGATCCGACTCCGAGCGGCTTCCGGTCCCTCCCTCGATCAACGGGACGACCGGGACGCCCTCCCGGACGTAAAGAAAACCGGTCCCCTGCGGGCCCAAAAGCCCCTTGTGGCCGGGGGCCGCCAGCATGTCGGCGGGAAGGTCGGAGAGCGAAACGGGAATCGATCCCGCGGTCTGCGCCGCGTCGATGAGCGAGTAGGCGCCCGCTCTTCGGGCAGCGCGAACGATCTCCCCCACCGGCTGGATCGCCCCGGTCACGTTCGACGCGTGGACGACGGCCACCAGGCGGGTCCCCTTCCGGATGGCTGCAGCGACCGACTTCGCGTCCACGGCACCGTCGGACCCGGCGGGAACCACCGTCACGGTAGCTCCCTTCTCTTCCATCCGCCGGAGGGGCCGCATCACCGAGTTGTGCTCGACCGAAGTGGTCACGACGTGGTCGCGCGGCCGCACGATCCCCTTGATCGCCAGGTTCAGGGCCTCGGTGGCGTTTCCCGTGAAGACGAATCGGGAACTGTCCCCCACTCCGAAAAGCTCGCCCAGCCTCTCCCGGGCGACGAAGAGATCCCGGGCCGACCGGATGGAGAGCGCATGGGCCGACCGGCCAGGATTCCCGGCGCGTCCGAGCGCCGAGGCCACGGCCTCGACCACTCCTTTCGGCTTGGGCAGGGAGGTGGCCGCGTTATCGAGATAGACGAACGAGCGAGGAACCCGCAGATTACGACTCCGTGGGAATGAAAAGGACACGACCGCTTCGGAGCAGCTGCCCCGGGCTGAGGTGGTTCGCCTCCGCTAGCTTCTTGACGGAAACGCCGTGTTCCCGGGAGATCCCCCACAGGGTGTCCCCGCGGCGGACGGTGTGGCGGAGGGACTTCCCTCCCCCGCGCGCTCCCGTCGAGGCCGCGCGCGCATTGGTCGATCTTCCTCCCGGAATTCTCAGGACGACCCCGACCCGCAGCACGCTGCCGGGCTTCAACCGGTTCGCACGCGCCAGCTGCTTCACGCTGACCCTCGCCTTCTTTGCGATCCCGGAGAGCGTGTCCCCTCGGCGCACGCGCACCCGCTGCCCGCGCCGGAGCCCCTCGTCGATCTTCATGTGGGCCATCTCGAGCTGGGCGGGGGAGACCTCCTTGCCGGGGACGGAATCCTCCGCGGAAAGACCGGTGACCGGGATCACGAGACGCGAAACCCTCCGGAGCGAATCCCGCCGAAGTCCGTTGATCTCCTTGAGCGTCGAGACCGGCGTCCCGTACTTTTCGGAAAGGGAAGCCAGCGTCTCCCCCTTTCTCACGTCATGGTGGAGGAAGGTCACCTTGGCATCCGATCGGATCTCGTCCATCCGCTCGTCGACGATGAGGCCGTACCCCTTGGGAATGCGGATCTCGTACGTCTCCTGTTTGGGCGGCGTGCAGAACCGCCTGAGCTCCGGGTTCCACTCCCGGAGCGATTCGCCGGGCACCCCGATGATCCTCCCCAGCGCGGCGAGGTCGGTCCCGCCGGGGACGACGGCCTTTTCGAACTCGAGCGGGGATTCGTATACGACGTTCCCGAACCCGTACTTCTCCGGGTCTCGGGCGATGCTCAGCGCCGCGAGCATCTTGGGGACGTAGTCCTTCGTCTCCCTGGCCAGGTACCGGTAGCGGATCAGCTCGGCGTAGTCGTCGGACTTGTACCGCGCCACGGCGCGCTGGATCTTATTCTCCCCGGCATTGTAGGCCGCGGCGGCCAGGGGCCAGGACTCGAACATGCCGTACAGGTCCTTGAGGTAGCGGGCGGCGGCGTGGGTCGACTTCTCGTAATCGCGCCGCTCGTCGGCCCACCAGTCGATGCGGAGCTCGTACCGTTTTGCGGTCCCGGCGATGAACTGCCAGGGGCCGGCGGCGCGGGCCACCGAGTAGGCCTTGGGAGAGAAACCGCTCTCGATCAGCGCAAGGTAGATGAGGTCGCCGGGAAGGCCGTACTTGCCCAGGATCTCCCGCATCATCTCGGAGTACCTTCCGGATCGGGAGAGCCACACCTCGAACCGGTCCCGCCCGGCCTCCTGGAAATACCGGATGAACCTCTCCACCCGGGGCCCCAGGCCGGTCCGCGGGCCGCCGCCCTCGTCGGGAAGCAAATCCGGGAGGTTCGAAAAGAACCCGTCATCGATCCGGCCGGGCTGCTCTGCCTCCTCTTCCTCCGCGGCATTCGGCACCCGGCTCTCGAGATCGACCGGCGAGAGCACGCGGTCGGACCGTTGATCCCCTTCTCTCTCCCAGGGAATGAGCGGGCCTTTCCCCTTTTCCGGATCCGCCGCCGAGGACGTTCGCAACGGAGCGGGAACGGCGGGCGTTTCGTCCCCGTGCGCCGGCGTGACGGAAAGGACGTCCGACAGCCACGACCCCGTCAGGGTCCCCACTTCCCCGGCCATCGCCGGTGCCGCAATCAACCCCGAACTGGCGAAAATGGTCACCAATGCGAGGCAGACAACCGACCCTTTCGTCGACAAATCCCCTCCGCCAGGATAAATATAAGTCGTTATTTTATTTAGCCAATTCCACGGCGTCAAGCCATATTTCCGGCGCAAAGAAGACTCCTTATCAAAATGGGACTTCCTTATACCCCCCTTTTTCGAGCAAGATATGTACCGACCGGGGAAGAATCCGCGCCTGCGAGAGGGCCCTCCGGGCGCGGTCTCGGTCGGGGGTGAAGATCCGGATCGCGAGCCCGCAGTCCGAGGTGAGTTGTCTCGGGACGGGAATCAGCCGCATCGGAACCCCGGCCTTCTTCAACTTCTTCTCCGCCGACATTACCTGATGGGTCCCCCGGAAGATGAGGACCACCTCCGAAGATGCGGCCCGACCCATGCGCCACCTCCTCCCTGTTTCCCGATCCGCAATTCTTCATTATAATCATTCGGAAGTTACGACGGGCGGGATGCCATCATCCTTGACGGCCAAACCATAGCGACCATGGGGCTTATCGGGGTCACCGCGCTGGCTCTCAACATTCCCCTGGGGTATCTGCGCGAGGGGCATCGGAAGTATTCCTTCGCCTGGTTCCTCTACATCCATCTCTCGGTCCCGTTGATCGCCTATCTCCGGATCGCCAACCGGGTCACCGCCTGGCTCATCCCCGTCTTCATCATCTGCGGCATCGCGGGGCAGATCCTGGGGGGAATGGCCCGCCGACGGGCGGAAGGGGGGGGGTAGTGAGCGCGAAAGAGCTGTCGACGATCCTGGAGTCGCTCCTCGTCGAAACCCTCGGTCTTCCCGCCGCCGCGCTGCAGGTCCGCCTTCTGCGGTCCTGGCCAGAAACCGTCGGCCCGCTTCTCGGCGGGAAGACGTCCCCGGGCAAGATCCGGAACGGTGTGCTGACCATCTTCGTCCCGAACCACTCGTGGTCCCAGGAACTCCAGTTGTCCAAGCCGGCGCTGCTCGAGCGGATCCGTTCCGTCGCCGGCGAGGAGAAGGTCCGGGAGATCCGGTTCGTCGTCGACCCCGGGAATTGCCCGCCCGTCGGCGCGCAATCCTTCCGCGAGGAAGGAACCCGCGGGGAACCGCGGCCGGGAGCGGACGCCGAGGACTCCCTGTCCCCCGAGCCGGGCGGCCTCGAGGGGGTCCGCGACCCGGAAACCCGAGAAATCTTGCGCTCCATCAGCCGAAAATCCCATCGGAGAAACAGAAACCGGTAGTCCCCGGAAGCCCTCAGCCCCCTTCTCCCCGGAAAAACCCCGCAAAGATCCCCTCCACTTCCGGGTGGTACCGCCCCCTGGCCGAATACACGACGAGGGGTGGCAAAACGGTGAGCTCCGGCGCCTTGCGCCGGCTGCACGCCACCAGCACGCGGTTTGCCGGCGAGCCGGCGTACGGATGGACGAACCGGACGGTCTCCGGCACGATGCCCGCGGCGGCGCCCAGCGCGAAGGTCTCCGGGAGGCGGTGCGAAGGGCAGACCACGGCGAACCGGCCCTGCCGGGAGAGATACCTCCCCGCGGCAGCGAAGATGTCCGCCATCGTGCACGCCACCTCGTGGCGGGCGATCTCCTTCCGGGGGTCCGGATTCCTCCTCCCTTCGCCGATTTTCCGGTACGGGGGATTGGAGACCACGAGGTCGCACGACCGCGGGGAAAGGCCGGGGAGGTCCTTCCGGAGATCCCCGAGAACCGCGGAAAGACGCCCCTCGAAGCCGTTCTCCACGATGTTCCTGCGGGCGAACTCCCACAACGGCCGCTGGATCTCCACCCCCACTCCCTTTTTCAAGGCATCGCACCGTCGGGCGAGGAGAAGGAGAACGACCCCCGATCCCGTGCCCAGATCGAGGGCCGACCGGCCGCAGTAGGGCAAGGCGAAATCGGCG
>DASUAN010000362.1:0-7561 GCA_035763765.1 Candidatus Deferrimicrobiaceae bacterium | reverse complement strand
AGAGCGCCGATCGTCTCTGCCTGCAGGACCCGGAGACGTGCCGGGCCGAGATGGAGAAGGCACTGGAGGAGCTTGCGACCCTCCTTTCCCGGTACCGCTGATGAGAAGCCGCCGGCCCGTCCCCGGTTCCCGAAGCTTCTCGGCAGAAAGGGAGACCTTCGTCTTGTCCTTCCGGGGGATTTTTGCGAAGATACGGAAAACGGAATCGGGAAAGGGCATTCTATTTTCGAAGGAGGTCGGCCGATGAATGCGATCCGGAAGGCGGGCTGGTTTTTCTCCCTGGCGTTGATGATGGCGTGCGTAATGGGGGTACTCGGGTCGATCCGGGGAGAGGCAGTGGCGGGCGTCATCGCTTCCCGCGGGGCGGACGGCATGGCAGCACGGGATGCAGACATGAGCAAGGTCCAGGCGTTCCTGGAGCAGAAGATCGTCCTCCAGAAGCTCATGGACTACGGGGTTTCGGCCGAGGAGGCGATGGCGAAGATCCGCGCCATGAGCGACAGCGACGTGCACCGCCTGGCCTCCCTCGCCGACCGGGCGGCCGCCGGGGCCGACGACGCGTTGGGATTTCTGATCGGCGCGGCGATCCTGATCATCCTCATCATCGTCATCATCAAACTGATGAACAAGGAGATCGTCATCCGCTGACCGCGATGAGAAGACGGTACGTGGGCGCCGCCCTGCTCGCGGGCGGCGCCTTTTTCGTTCTGGGCGGGTGCGCGCGGGATGCCGGCATCCGGAAGGAGATGGGTCCGGGCCCGGCAGCTCGCGTCCAGCAGGGTGGTGCGGTCGTCATCCCCGGAGTCCCTTTCCTTCCCCAGGAGGAGAACACCTGCGGCCCCTCCTCGCTCGCGATGGTCCTGCGCTTCTTCGGGCAGGACGTCCGGACCGGGGAGATCGTGCGGGAGACGAGGACCCCGGGGATTTCCGATGTGCTCATCACCGACCTGGCGGAGGCCGCGAGGCGGCGGGGTTTCAAGGCGGAGGTCGTGGACCTCGATCTCGTGCGGCTGCGGGAGAAGATCGCGGAGGGGATTCCCGTGATCCTCCTCGTGGACCTCGGCGTTTGGGTGTACAGCCGTCCGCACTATCTCCTGGCCTTCGGCGTGACTCCCTCGGGGGTGGTCGCCCATTCGGGCAGGGAGGAGGGGAAGGTGATCCCCTTCGCCACGCTGGACGCCCAGTGGGCGAAGATGGGACGGCTGGCGGTCGTCGTGCATCGGAGGGCGAATTGACCGGCCGCCGAGGGAGGCCGAACCCCCGCCGGAGCGTTCCCCGGCGGGCGGTTTCCTTTTTCCTGGCGATGTTTCTTGCGGCGGCGTGCGGGAAGATGCCCCGCCTCATCATCCTCGAGGATCCCCTGACCGCGCCGGAGCACCTCGATCTGGGGGTGGCATACGAGCGCAGCGGGAAGTTCGACCTGGCGATCCGGGAATACGAGCGGGCTCTCCGGAAGGACAAGGAGTTTTTCCAGGCCCGGGTGAACCTCGGCAACGTCTGGCTTGCGAAGGAGGAGCACGAAAAGGCGAGAGAGGAGTACCGGAGGGCGCTCGCGATCCGTCCCGGCGACCCCGAGGCGACGAACAACCTTGCCTGGGCGGCGATCCTCTCCGGCGGGGAGTTGGAGGACGCCGAAGCACGGATGGAATCGGTTCTTTCACGCCCGGAAAACCGGGCGGCGACGCTTCTCGACACGCTCGGAGTGCTGCGGGTGCGGATGGGACGGCCGGACGCCGCGAGGAAGGCCTTCGACGAGGCGGAGCGGCTCTGTCTCGAAACCGGGCAACCCGGGTGCCCCGAGGAGGTTCTGCGGGAGATCCGAGATCACCGGGAGGAACTCCGCGGGGGGACCCTCCCTTCCGAAACGCCGCCTCTGGTAAGATGAAAACATGTTGCCCGATCCGCACGGCCGGCGGGTGGACGGGGCGTAATTCCTTGTTTCCGCCCATCCATCCGGACCTCCGGTTCCACAACTACTCCTCGTACCTGCGCAGACGCATCGGTGCCGCCGCGGTGCGGATCAGCGTCGACGGCGGGTTCACCTGTCCGAACCGGGACGGCACCCGGGGCACGGGCGGCTGCCTCTTCTGCAACAACGAATCCTTCACCGCCGGGATCCGGTTCCCTGGGCTTCCCATCGAGGAGCAGGTCCGGCGGACGATCCTTTCCCCGGGGAGACACCGGCACGCCGCCCGTCTCCTGGTCTATTTCCAGCGGTTCAGCAACAGCTACGCACCCCCCGAGGAACTGGACCGGTTGTACCGGGCCGCCTTCTGCCATCCCGACGTCGCAGGAATCATCGTGGGCACCCGGCCCGACTGTCTCGGGCCGGAGGTGCTCGACGTGCTCGAGAAGATCGGACGGACCGGGTACGTCTCCATCGAGATCGGGCTCCAATCGAAGTCCGACGAGGTCCTCGCGGGAATCCACCGCGGCCATACCGTCGACGAGTTCGTGGCCGCCGTCGCCGAAGTGCGGGGGAGGCGTCTCGACACCGGCGTCCACCTGATCTATGGCCTTCCCGGAGACACGCGGGAGAACTTTGTGGAAACCGCCGGCTTTCTCTCCGATCTCGACGTGCAGGGGGTGAAGCTGCATCACTTCCACGTCGTGGCCGGCAGCGCCATGGCACGCGAGTGGAGCAAGGGAACGGTGAAGGTGCCGGAATACGGAGAATACGTCGCAGCCTGCGCCGATTTTCTCGAGCGGCTCTCCCCGGAGGTTGCCGTGCTCCGGTTGGTCGGGTCGGCTCCCCCGGGGACGCTGATCGCTCCCCGCTGGGAGAAGGGGGGAAGGGAGATGGCGCAGGACGTGGCGGCCGAACTGCGCCGGAGAGACACCTGGCAAGGCGCCCTCCGGTAGGGCGGCGGGAAAGGAGAGGAGATGGGAGACCAGGAGAGGGAGTACCTTCCCCACTTGCCCCGGTGCTTCATCTGCGGGGACGAGAACGGGTGCGGGGTGCGCACCCGGTTCTTCGTCGAGGGGGACGCCGTGCGTGCAAGCGTGACGCTTCCCCGGCACGTCAACGGCTACAGGAACGTCGTGCACGGGGGCGTCCTCGCCGCCCTCCTGGACGAGTCGATGGGGTGGGCCGCCACCGTGTTCGGGGAGAAGCACCCGATGTACCTCACAGGCGAACTGACCGTGAAATACCTCTTCCCCGTTTCCATCGGCGAGGAGATCGAGGTCGCAAGCCGCCTCGAGGAGGACTCGGGCAGGATCGCCTACAGCACGGGGGAGCTTCTTCGCGGAGGAAAGGTCTGCGTGAGGGCGAGGGGGAAGTTTCTGCCGATGAGCCGGGAGGCTACCGCGCAGGTCGTCCAGAACCTCAAGTTCGACCTCTGCCGGAAGTACCGGACGCTTTTCGACTACGTGCGGAAAAAGGAATGAAACCCGGTCCCGGCTTCGGGGAGGTCACCGGACCCGGATCCGCACCGTGTAGACGACGCTGCCGGAGGAGGGCCCGGAGAAGAGGTCGTCCCGTTCGGGCGTTTCTTCCGGGGGAATCGTGCCGAGCGTTCCCAGTTCCTTGAGGAAGGCGTCTTCGAAATCGGCCGGAAGGTGCACCTGCAAGAGGTCGAGGGATGTCCGCGTCTCTCCGGAGGTTCCAACCGCCGTCCGCGTCCTTTCCCACCGGACTGAGCCTCCCAGCCGCAAGGCGAGTTCGGCGATGCGGTTCTCCATCCCTGCCCGTGCGTCCGGGGCGACCTCGATCGTCACTTCCTTTCCGTAAAGCATCGACCGGAGCAGGTGCGACGGGGGGGCGGCGAAGATCCGGGGAGCCGGAGCCTCCCGGGACGGCGTTTCCCTCGGGGATGCGGGGGAGATCGCCTCGCCGCCGGTGCTTACCCGGGTCGCGGGGATCGCCGGAAGTCTCGAAGTCGCCGCGGGGGGCGTTTTCCCGCGGAGAGGGTTCGCGGCGGTCGCCCGTTCTGTTTCGGGGAGCGCCGCCCCTTCCGTATCGCTTGGCGGTTTGATCTCCTCGGTTTTCCGGTCGGCGGCATCGATCCGCCGGTCCCTGGGGATCGATGCTTCCGTTCGATCCGCCCTCGTGCCGATCGCCGCGTCCGGTTTTCCTCTCTCGACGGAAGCGGTGGAAGCCGGTGGGGTCTTCGTCGCCGGGATTTCTTTCTGGATTCCGTATACGAGGACGAAGATCAGCGCGGCGGCTGCGACCTCGAGGGGGATCTTGATATGGGCGGGCAGGAACAGTTTTCTCCACAGCGATGTCCGGCCCGTCTCCTCCTCGATGCGCATCGCGATTCCCCGGAGCAGTTCCGGGGGAGCGGGTTCCGCGGGCAGGTTCCGGAGGAGGGACAGCGTTTCCTTGAGGGCCCTCTCCTCCTCGGCGCAACGCGGGCACCTCCGAAGGTGGTCCGCGATCCCCTCCCCGTCCTTCTCCGGAAGGTCTCCGTCCAGATAAGCGGAAAGAAGGTCCCACGCCCTGGTGCAGTCCATCCCGGTCCCCTTTACACGACCGGCGCCAGCATCTTCCGCAGCGCCATCCTCGCCCGATGCAGCTTCGATTTCACCGTCCCCAGGGGAATCCCCGCCGTTTCCGAGAGTTCCTCGTACGAAAATCCTTCGACGTCCGACAGAAGAACGAGCACCCGGGCATCCTCGTCGAGCCTTGCCAGCGCCGCTTCCAGGATCCTGCCGGTCTGCCGGGTTTCCACCATCCGGTCGGGCCGGTCCTCCTCCCTGCCGGCGGGCTGGAAGGGTGCGTCCCCGTCTTCCTCCGGATTGCCGGGCAAAACCTCCCTTGCGGACCGGGCTCCCCGCTGCCGGATGCGGTTGAGGCACCGGTTGGCCGCGATCCGGAGCAGCCAGGTGGAAAGCGACGCTTCCCCGCGGAACCCAGCAAGATTCCGGAAGGCGGAGAGGAACACCTCCTGCGCGACGTCCAGGGCATCCTCCCGGTCCGACAGCATCCGGGTACAAAAGGCGTATACCCGGTCTTGGTGGGCCCGGACGATGGCGTCGAACGCCCCGGGTTTTCCCTCCCGGAAGGCCTCCACCAGGAGATCGATAGGCCGGGTTCCCGCCTCGCTCGAGCGGTTCCTCGGGCTGCTTGGCGGAGGAGCGGCTGGTTCCACGGGGACCCCTTACGTTCTCTGACAGTCGGCGGGCGGTTCCGGTTCCGGCGGATACCCCCGGAGGCGCGGAACGCTCCCCCGCGTGGTCCATTCTACTTCAGCGCGGGTTGCGGGAGCAGCACCTTTCATGTATTTTAATGTTGGGAATCCGGGGAACTTTGTCGCCGCTCGCAATATCTCAATGAAAAAAGGAGGTTCCGGAGTGGTCACCCAGTCGGATCTGTTGACGATACTCGCCATCTCAACCATCGCGGTGACCGTCGGAATCGCTTTGGTCATCTGGAAGCTCCTGAAAACCATGGAAAATATAGCAAACCGCTTGGACGAATCCCTCCGCCACTGTGAAATTGCGGTGGAAGATATCCGGAAGACGAACGCCATCGTCCAGGGGATCATGAACCATGCCGGGAGTTGTGTGGCGAACGTCGAACACGTCACGGAGGGAGTGCGGAAGATCCGGAAGACGCTGGATGCGGCAACGGGGGTTCTGGATTTCGCGGTCATCCCGGTTTTGGGGAGCGTGGCCGGGGTGCTGGCGGGTTCGAAAGCCGCCATGTCGCTCGTCGTGAACCGAATATTTCGAAAGGAGGGTCGTCATGGCAAATGAAAGCTGCAATGCGGGAGGGGTCTTCATGGCGTTCCTTGCCGGCGGCCTGATCGGCGCCGGAATCGCCCTTCTGTACGCCCCTGTTTCCGGGAAGGAGGCGCGCGTCAAGATCAACGACATCGTGGAGGATATGAAGAAGAAGTCCGAAGGCTGGGGCGTCGACATCAAGAAGAAGGTCGAGTCCTTCATGGAGGAAGAGAAGGCGATCATCCGGGCCGCCTATGATGCGGGCAGGGAGGCGATGGAGCGGGAAAGAGCCAAGTACGCGAAACCCGAGTAGTTTTTTATCTTCGGTTTCCCTTCGTGCGGCCTGCCCGGGCCATCCGAAGAATCTGCCGTTCACCAGTACCGGGGGAGGGACCCACGCTCCCCCGGGATTCTCTCTGCGCTCCGTTCCCGGCGGTGTCCTACCGGCGAAAAATCCCTCTGAATATCGAGGTGATGGCGAAACACGCCGCGGTGAACAGCACCACCGTCGCTCCCGTGGCGGTGTCCAGGTAGAACGAGGCGGCGATCCCGGAGAGGCCGGAAATCACGGCGATGGCGACGGCCGCCCAGAAGGCGGAGGCGGCTCCACGGGCCACGTTCCGGGCGGCGGCGGCCGGGACGACGAGGAGGGCCGTCACGAGGAGGATCCCCACCGCCCGGATGGCGGTGGTGACGACGAGCGCGACGACGAGGGCGAACGAGATTTCCAGGGCGCGGACGGGGATCCCCATCGACTTGGCGAACCCCTCGTGGACGCCGAGGAGCATGATCCGGTTGAAGGTGAGAAACAGATAGAGCCCGACCGCGACAAGTAGGGCCCCCATCCAGAGAAGCTCCGTCTCCGAGACCGCGAGAAGGTCCCCGTAGAGGTAGGCCTGCAGGTTGCGCGTGAGCCCCTTCTGCGCGCTGATGACGGCGATCCCCAAAGCGATGACCGTGGAGAAGAAGACCCCGATGACGGTGTCCGGGGAAAGCTCCGTGCGTCCCTTGACCAGGGTGATCGCCCAGGCCACGAACAGGCCGAAGGCGACCATCGTGAGGAGAGGGTGCACCCCGAGGAGCACGCCGATCGCCACGCCGGTGAAGGCGGAATGTCCGATGGCGTCGGAGAAGAACGCCATCCGGAAGTGAACGAGGGGGACGCCCACGGCCGCCGCGGGGGGGGCGACGAGGAGCATCGCCAGGATCGCCCGCTTCATGAAGAGCGGCTCCGCGAAGCCGAACGGCAGGAGGCGGCCCATCGCATGGAACAGGGGATCGAAGAGCGTTTCCACGGTCACCCCTTCTTTCCCTCGGCCGGACCCGACGGCGGCGGGCCGTGCAGGTGCCCGTGCCCTTCGGCTGCCCCGTGGCTGAACAGGTGCGCGCCGCTGCCGTACATCGCCGCGAGGTTCTCCGGGGTCAGGGTCTCCGTCGTCGCCCCCTGGCAGACGATCCTCCGGTTCAGGCAGATGACGCGGTCGGCGTGGCGGCTGACCACGGAGAGATCGTGGCTTACGAGGAGCAGGCTGAACCGGGACTCGCTGTGGATCTGGCTCAGGAAGTCGCAGAACAGCTCCTCCCCGGAGAGGTCCACCCCGGACACGGGCTCGTCCAGAAGCAGGATGTCCGGGTTGTCGCGCAGGGCGAGGGCGAGAAGGACACGCTGGAGTTCCCCTCCCGAGAGCTTTCCCAGGGGGCGAAGCAGCAGGTGGGCGGCGTTCCCCCGGGCCAGGCACTCCTGCGCCGATCTCCTCGACCGCGCGGAGTGCCCGAAGACGACGGGATACCGCTGGGAAGAGAGGGAAAGGAAATCGAGCACCGTCATCGGGGCGTTCCGGTCGAAGTCGAGCCGCTGGGGTACATATCCGATCCGGGGAGCGCCCTCCCC
>DASUAN010000361.1:0-7116 GCA_035763765.1 Candidatus Deferrimicrobiaceae bacterium | reverse complement strand
CCTCTCCTTTCGCCTGCCCTCCGAACCGGTCCGCTTTCCCTGTCGCGGGGGACGGGATCTTCCGTTCCCTTCGGGCGCGCGGGGACCCCTCCTCCGTGGACACCGACACCTTCAGGTGGGCGATCCGCGTGCCGCCCTCTCCGTTCTGGACGACCACTCCGACGATGTTTTCCCCTTTCCGAAGTTCGATCATCTCGGAGAACGTCCCGTCGGGTTCGACGCGGAGGGGATTCCCGTGCAGCAGGACGGTGTTCCCCGGCTCGGTGCGGCCCTTCATCCGGTACGTCGCAACCACATCTTCAGGGGCCCACGTTCCGCGTTCGGGGAGCGGATTCGCCCGGTACGTTTCCCCGCTCGAACCGCAGGGGACCCTCACCACGCCAGCCGGCTCGAGGATCTCGACGGAAGGCAGCGGGACGCTGGTTCGGATCGACCGTCCTTCGGCGTTTTGCAGATCGAGTTCGATTGTTTCCGGCCGGCCGGATATGGTCGTCAGGAAGCGCCCCAGCCCGTCCACGTCGACGGACGACCGGTTGATCGTGACGGCAGGGGTCGTGCGGTACTGGTCCCGGACCTCCACGGCCGTCGTCCCGGTGATCTCTCCCTTCACCTCCACGCGGCGGTTGATCTCCCGACCCTCCGGGGTCTCGTTGCTGGCGATGGGCCTGCTCTTACCGTACCACCGCACCGTGAACCGGTCTCCCGGGATCTTCTCTTCGCCCACGAGGAAGGCCAGCGCCGCCTCCGCGCGCCGCTTCGAGAGGGCGAGGTTGTACTTCTCCGACCCGATGCCGTCCGTGTGGCCCTCGACCACGACTTTCTCCGCCGGGAATTTCCGCATCGTCTCGGCCACCTGCTTCAGGACCTTCCTGGCGGCGGGACTGAGGACGGCCGAGTTGAACTCGAAGGCGCTGCCGGTCAGGCTGTACGAGATCGCGGAGGTGCGGCTGACGCCGAAGATGCGCCGGGCGCTCCGGGATAGGCTGCCGTCGGCGTAGTCCACCTCCATCTGGTACTGGTAAAGCTCCCCGCCGACCACCAGCCGTCCTTCGCCCGTATGCCCATCCCAAAGAATTGCGGCAGGAGGAGTCCCCACGTCGGACAAGGTGCGGACGACCTCTCCCTGTGCGTTCGTGACGTGGAGTCGCCATTCCTTCGGGACACCTGTCGCCGCGAGCTCGACCCGGAACCGGACCGGCTCCCCGAGACGGTCGCCATGGATCTCCAGGATGTCCCCGGGGGATCCGGTCTGCATCGTCACGTCGACCCCCGGCAGGGGAACCGCATTCCCGTTCACCAGGAGGGCGGGCATCTCGACGTTCCCCAGGACATCGACGGAGGGGTCGACCTTCTCGGTGCGGACGACGACGTTGTCCGCCGGGGGCGGGAGAGATGCCGCCGTCTTCTCGGAAAGCTTCAGCGTATCCTCGTCGAACTTCATCTTGAGTTCCAGGAACGGCCCGTGGGACTGGTAATTCGAACCGGAGAGGTCGCTGTCGTTCATCCGGGAGAAGTTGTACCCGAGCGCGGCGTAGAGGTTCTTGTAGACCCGGTACCCCGTCTTCACCACGGCGCCGAGCGAGTGCATGCCGGCATCGTACTGGTTCATGAGCTTCCCCTGGACGCCGACATCCCACCGGTCCGTGAGGTCGTACGTCGCGCCGGCGAGGATCAGGTCGGTGTAGGACGTGAAGCTTTCCCCGTCCAGCGATTCCCAGGCGTACTTCCCGGCGTATTTTCCGGTGAGCAGCCACTTCCGGGAAAGGCGGTGGGAAAGCTCCGTCGAGGAGATCAGGCTCTTGTTCTCGGTTTCCGTCCCGCCGCCGCTCGCCTCTTCGAGCTTGAACCGGAAGGAGTGAAGCAGCTGGATCGACGGTTCGCCCTTCGGACGGTAGGCGAGCCCGACCAGCGCGTCGTAGAGGGAATTTTTCCCCTGGTCCTTGTCGCTTTCCCAAAGGCTCACTTTCGGGAGGAGGGAGAGCCCTTCGGCCATCTCGATCGCCGCCCCGAGGGAGAAAAGGTTCGTCGTCTCGTGTTCCCCCAGCCGCAGCTCATAGCGGCCCGTGCCCTTGACCTTTTCGCTGCGCAGGTATTCGGCGGCAAATGCGAGCGCCGTCCCGGCGGCGCTGTCGTCCTCGCCGTCGAGGAACTGGATCCGCTCGGCCCTCGTGTTGAGGGTGAGGCCTTTTTTCGGCTGCCACTTGTTGTTGAGCCCGATGACGGCCTGCGCCCTCTCGCCGGAGATCGTGTCCTCGATCTGGTAGCGGGAGGAAAGGGTCGTATCCTTCGTGACCCGGCTTTCCAGGCCGAGAACCGTCGCATTCCTTTTCTCCCCTCCCTGCTGGAATTCGTGGGCGAGGCGGCCTTTGAGCGTCTCCGTGATCTGATAGTTGAGCTCGGCCGTCGTCTTCGTCGGGTACTCCGTCGACTCGTCCGAGGTGAGCACCTGCTCATGCTTCAGGGCGGCTCCCAGCTTCTTCGTGATGTTTCCGCTCACCCCGGCGTAGGCCATCTGGGAGGTGAGATCCTCCTGCCCGGGATCGGACCGGTCCTCGCTTACGTACCGGTACCCGGTCTCCACCGTGGCGCGGAAAAACCTCTGCGCCACCCCGAGGGTGGTGACGAACTGCTTCGAATCGTTTGTCCGGTTCTCCTGGACGAAGCTTTCCGCCGCAAGGGACGTCTTTTCCCAGGGCCGGTACGCCGCTTTCACGCCGTATTTCGTGGTTCCCGCCTCGCTGCCCGTCATCGAGGGGTTCAGGAACGTCTCCTCGACCTCCCGGAAATAGGCGCCGAACTTCCCCTTCTTCCCCAAGCCGGAGGCAAGCTCGACCTTCCACGCGGTGCCCTTCCCCTTTTCGGGGGTGTCGCTCGCCGCCGCCTCTCCTTTCAGCTGAAACGCTTCGGAAAGCTTGAGGGTCGCGTCCGCGCCGAACAAGGTGGCATCGGATATCCCCTGCTCCTCGAGGACCGCGGTCGCGCCGACCGTAAGCTTCCCTCCGAGCTTCACGGCGGCCCGGCCCCCGTAGTTGTACCGCTTCTCGCCCTCCCCCGGGGTTTCGTAGAGGACCACGATCCGCACCGGATTCAGCCCGGCGTCCAGGGAGGGAACGGGTTCCTTGAACAGCAGGGTTCCCCCGACGGGATCGATGGAGTAATCGGTGAAGGGAGCCTTTTCCACGGTGGAGAGAATCCGCTCGGGGTGGAACCGGTCCCGCACCTCGATGCGGACCTTCTCGCTGTTTTCGATCACAGGGGATCTGCTCAGGAAGTAGAGACCCGACGTGCCGTTCCCGGGGATCTCGTCCTTGACGAGCACCTGGTCCGTCTCGGCCGCAAAACCACGGAAGGTCAGCGGCCCGGTTGCGATGTCGGCCTTGAACCCGTTGAACGTCCTGTCGTAACGGGCGAACTCATTTTCGGAAAGCCCGGTGCGGTAGTCGCCGAACATGAGGGAGCTTTTGTCCCGCTCGACCTTCAGGAAAAGCTTCTGGCGGGACTCGGCGTCGTACCCGATCTTGCTGGCGTCCCCGTAGATGGGATAGAACTTCTCCGGCGCGGACCGCTGAAACAGCCCCTCCTCTTCCGGCTTCCCCGTGTCGTACGAACCCGTCAGGAGATACTTGTCGAACACCGTCCCCTTGGCGAAAACGGCGAGCCGCTCCTTGTGGAAGAAGCCCTTGTCGTAATCCTCGTCGTCCTTGATCTTCTCCGTGTCCCCGCTGACGCTTCTCCCCCCGACCGTCAAGGATCCGACACCGGCGACGACCCAGTCGCGAAGCTCCGGCGTGAAGGAGACCTCGGCTTCCGCCTCCAGCTCGTTTCCTAAGAGAACCTTGATCTTCTCGGTTCCCGTCTCGAGGGGGGAGCGCAGGGTGAATTTCGCCTGGCCGCCTTTCACCCTGATCTGGTGGCCGGGGGATGCCGGATCGATGTCGTTCTCGACGATCGTCCCCTTCGGGGCGACGACCGTGACGATCGCATCGTCCGCCGACGCCCGGTTCCACGAATCCCGCAACACAGCCAAGAAATTGACTGTCGATTTTCCGTCAGCCGGGGCGGAGGCCTTCGAGGGATCAAGGACGATCCGGACGGGCTCGCCCGGAGCGGTCACCTCGATCTCCTTGGCCACCCCCTCCTCGCCGGGAACGATCGACTCCAGGACGATCGTGTTGGGGCCCGGGGAGAGCCGGACGCCGATGTATTCGTAGACGAATAGCTTCCTCGCGGACTCATGGATCTTCTTCCCGATGCTCTTCTGCGGGATCATTTCCCCGTTGACCTTGAGAAAGTGGTGCGCCTTCTCGGGCACCCGGACGGCGATGTTGGTGTACGGTTTTCCCAGGACCGAACCCGCCGGGGGAGAGAGGATCTCCGGCGTCGGATCCATATACTGGACCTGCACCTCCAGGGAAGGCGGAGGGGCACTCGAGGAGGTGCTGAAGGTGTACACCTTGCCTGCTGGCTTTTCCTTGCTCTCCGGCAGCGGGATCTCCACTCCATTCTCCGGAACGAGCCCGAAATCCCCTCTTGCCGGACCCCCGAAGGGTACGGAGATGAACTGCGAACCCCCGTCGCCGGCGAAGGCGTTGGAAAGCGGGACCGGAATGTACCCCCGGGGGAGGCTGTTCCGGTCGAGCTTGAGGACGTGCTCCCCCGCACGGACGCCGTAGATGGAAAATTTCCCCTCTCCGTCGGTCAGGACAAAGGTCCCGTCCTCGAGATACAGCCGGATGTTCTTGACTCCCGGCTCGTCCTCCCCCGGCATCCGGTTGCCGTCGCGGTCCACGAAAACGCGCCCCACGATGACCGTCTTGCTGTTCAAGGCGCCTTCCTCCACCTTGACGCGCGCCCTCGCCGGCCCCCCCCGGAGAAGGTTCCCCCCCGAGGTGGTCCCGGCGACGCTGGCGGTGTTCGTCCCATCGCCGAGCATCGCATCCACGGAGACGATGGCCCGGTAGGCCAGCGTCCTGCTCTCCCCGGGCGCGAGGGATCCGATCGCCCACTGCGGGCGGGTCCCTCCGGGCGGGTCGGCAACGGCCGCGCCGTCCCGTTTGCTGCTTCCTTGGACATACCGGAATCCCTGCGGGAGGTCGTCCGAGACGATGACGTTGTCGGCCGCCAGAACGCTGCTCCGGTTTTCCACCGTCACGGTGTAGCCGACATAATCCCCGATCTCCGCCACTTTCCGGTCGGCGGTTTTCGTGATGTAGAGGGGTTGGTCCATCACGAGGTTCGAAACGACGTTGGAAAGCTGGGGGACGGGCGACTGGTCGCTCACCATGGAGATCTGGTTGTTTACCGTGACCGCGGCGAAAGGACCGGGGTCGATGATGGCCCGGAAGCCGACCTGGCCGGAGTATCCTGCGGGAATCGTCGGAATCGTCCAGGTAACCGTCCGGGTTGTGTTGTCGTACGCGATCACCGTCCCCGCGATTCCCGGCGGCGACGTCGCGCTCCCGTCGATGTAGACCAGATTCACATCGAGCTCGTCGGTGATCACCACGTTGGTGGCCGGAGCGCCTCCCGCGTTGCCGAAGGTGTTCGTGTAGGTGACGGTGACCCCCGGGGACACCTGTCCGGCCGGATCCACGGTTTTCACCAGGGGGTCCCAGAAGTTGGGAATCAGGACCTGGTTGCTCACGGTGCTTGAAGCCGATGGCGAAGTGGCCGAGACGCCCGTGATCGTCGTGTTGTCGATCTGTCCGGTTCCGGTGTTCGCGGGCACGGTGAGGCGGATCACGATCTCGATGCTTCCTCCGGGCGGAAGCGGCCCGGTGTCCGGTTTCCCGTTTCCGTTGCTGTCCCCCAGGGGAGTCTGCCCGTCCGCGGCAAAAAACCCCATGGAAAAACCGAGGGAGCTCGTCCCTTCCAGGTCGATCGTATCGATCACGCTCCCGGCATTCGTCACCGTGTGAAGGATGTCCGCAGACGTGCCGGGATAGATGGATCCCGACCAGGGAGGGTCGATGGAAACGGCGTAGAACCCGTCAACGGTGACGGTGGTCTCGTTCGATGAACTCCTGGTGACGGGTTCGCTCATTTGGTACGCGATCGCTGCGGTATTCGTGATCCGTGTTCCCGGAGGAGTGGCGGCCAGGACGCTCTTGGGAAGAAGGGAAAACAGGATTCCCGCAAGCAGCCAGAAAATGACTGCCGGAAACCCACCCGCTCCGTTCGAGCATGGTCGCCCCCATTTGCGCACGTTCTTACTTCCGTTACATCCCTGACTTCTCCTCCCGGGGATCGCCTAGTCGACGGTCACGCGGAAATAGACATAAATCGTCTGGGTGGGGATCAGCGTCCCGCCCGGGCCGGTGGCGCCGTCGTTGGCCCCGTTTCCGAGGTAGGCTGTCACGTTGCCGCCAGTGACGTGACCGTGCCCGCAGGCGGCTGCGACGCACGGCATGGGAAACGCGCTGTCCGCATTGCCGTCCCCCGGGTTCAAGTTCTGCGCGCCGCCGTAGGTGTTGCTCGGTCCGATCCTCATGGAGCCGGCGACGTACGTGGTGTTCGCGTTATCCGGGTCGGTCAGGACGACAAGTACGGCGTTGTCCGTTCCGTTGTTCGTGACCGTGATGCGGTACTCGAGGGTCTGGGTAGGCGCTGCCGTGGTGCTGGTACCGTACGATGATTCGCCCAGCGTTACGTTCAGCACACCCTTCGCCACCGAAAGTATCGGCGCCCGTACCGTGGTCGTGGAACCATCCGTGGCGTCGTCGCCGTCGGGGAACGCGCCGACGATTCCTGTCCCCGTCACGTTCAGCGTGGTTAGGGCGGTTGTGCCGTTCGGCGTGCCAGCCGGAATGGTCACCACGACGACGATGTACGTATTGTCGTCGGCGTTGATCGTAATGGGGGAGCTGACCGCAGGTTCCCCGCTCTGGTGGATGCCGTCCTGATTGGTGTCCACATAGAGGTTCGTCGTCCACCCTCCCACGGTCGAAGCCGTGAGCGCGTAGTTGTCCGTGGCGTTTCCCGTGTTCATGATCCTGTACCCGTAGGAAACGTTGTCGAGCGGAACCCCGGACTTGTCGCCGGGATCGGTCAGCAATACCCCGTAGACGGGGCTCACCGTCACGGTCGTCGTGTTGGAGACCTGGGAGTAGTTGTTCA
>DASUAN010000360.1:0-3635 GCA_035763765.1 Candidatus Deferrimicrobiaceae bacterium | reverse complement strand
CGGTTCACTCGACGGTGATGAAGGACAAGGCCGAGGACGAGGTCGGCGCGTTCCTCCGTGCGATGGCCCGCTCCAAGGAGCAGATCCGATCGATCCGGGACGGCATCAAGGACCAATCCACGGACCATTATCAGATCCTCTCCGTCCACCTGGCCCTCCTCGAGGACTCGATGCTGGTGGACCAGACGATCCGCCTCATCCGCGAGAACCAATACAAGGCGGACTGGGCGTTCAACAAGGTGCTGCAGAACCTTCTCGAGACGTTCCACCGGATCGAGGACAAGTACCTCCGCGAAAGGGGGCACGATCTTCGGCAGATCGGCCATCGGGTGCTCGAGAACCTGGCCGGTCGTCCCGTGGAATCGGTGGCCTCCATCCGCGAGCCGGTGATCGTGATCGCTCACGACCTCTCCCCGGCCGACACCGCGCAGATCCTGAAGAGCCCCGTCCTGGCCTTTGCGACCGACGTGGGGAGCAAGACCTCGCATACGGCGATCACCGCCCGCTCCCTCGGCATCCCCGCCGTGGTCGGACTGGAGCGGGTGACGAGCGCGTTCGCCGAGAACGAGGAAGTCATCCTCGATGGGGAGGAAGGAGTCGTGATCTTCCGGCCCACCCCCGAGACGGTGCGGGAATACACGGAGAAGAAAAAGGCGTACGCTCTCCGCATCCGGGATCTGGCGAAGTTCGCCCGGCTTCCCGCCGTCTCGCGGGACGGGAAGATGCTCCGGCTTCTCGCGAACATCGAATTTCCCGAGGAGGCCGACGTGGCCCTGCGAAGCGGCGCGGACGGGGTGGGCCTGTATCGCACCGAGTTCCTGTACCTCAACCGCAGGGATCTTCCGTCGGAGGAGGAGCATTTCCAGACCTACCGCCGCGTCGCGGAGAAGTTCGGGCGCCACCCCGTAACCATCCGCACCCTCGACCTGGGAGGGGACAAGTTCGCCTCGCAGATCGAGCTTGCCGAGGAGATGAACCCGGCGATGGGACTGCGGGCGATCCGGTTCTGCCTTCGGGAACGGGACATCTTCAAGCAGCAGATCCGCGCCATCCTGCGGGCTTCCTCGTATGGAAAGGTCCAGATGATGTTCCCGATGATCTCCGGGGTCGGCGAGCTCCGTGCCGCGCTCACGGTCGTCGAGGAGGCACGGTCCGAGTTGAAGAAAAGGCGCATCTCCTTCGACCGCGGCATGCCCGTGGGGATCATGGTCGAGACCCCGTCCGCGGCGATCGTCGCGGACCAGCTGGCCAGGGAGGTGAAATTCTTCAGCATCGGAACGAACGACCTCATCCAGTACGCCCTGGCCATCGACCGGGTCAACGAGCACGTCTCGTACCTTTACGAGCCGCTGCATCCGGCGATCCTCCGGCTGGTCCGACGGATCGTCGAGGCCGGACACGACGCGGGGATCCCGGTCGCGATGTGCGGGGAGATGGCGGGCGAACCTCTCTATTCGTACGTCCTTCTCGGCCTGGGGATCGACGAGTTGAGCATGAACGCGACGTCCATCCCGCGCGTGAAGCGGATCCTGCGGAAATCGGTGGCCTACGAGGCACGGGAGTTCGTGGGGGGCCTGCTCGCCTACGGAACGGCGTACGAGATCGCCGGGATCCTCCGGAAAAGGCTGGAAGAGATATTCCCCGAAGAGCGTTTCTGACGTATAATTCGTCCGTTTTACACTTTCCCCGATACAGGAGTGGACCGGAATGAGAGATTTTCTGTTCACCTCGGAGTCCGTGACGGGGGGACACCCCGACAAGGTCGCCGACCAGCTGTCCGATACGATTCTCGACGAAATCCTTCGGAAAGACCGTCAGGGGAGAGTGGCCTGCGAGACGATGGTGACGACCGGCCTCGTCATGGTGGCCGGGGAGATCACCACGTCCGCCCTGATCGACATCCCCGCCCTGGTTCGGCGGACCATCGCCTCCATCGGGTATACGGGGAACGCGAAGGGATTCGACGCGAACAACTGCGCCGTCGTGATGGTGGTCGACCGGCAGTCCCCCGACATCGCCCGGGGAGTCGACCGGGGAACGATCGAGAGGCAGGGGGCCGGCGACCAGGGGATGATGTTCGGGTTCGCCTGCAGCGAGACGAAGGAATTGATGCCGATGCCGATCGCCTTCGCCCACCGGATCTGCGGGCGACTGACCGAGGCGAGGGAGAAAATGGTGCTGCCGTGGCTTCGCCCCGACGGAAAGAGCCAGGTGACCGTGCGCTACGTCGACGGAATTCCGCGCGAGGTGACCACCGTCGTCTGCTCCGCGCAGCATGCGGCGGACGTGAAGCGGGGGGTGCTCGCGGAGGGGATCATCGAGGAGGTCATCCGGAAGAGCATTCCGGCGGATCTGCTGTCCCCCAAGGTGAAGTTCTACATCAATCCCACCGGCCGGTTCGTCGTCGGAGGTCCCCACGGCGACACGGGGCTGACGGGGCGGAAGATCATCGTCGACACCTACGGCGGGTACAGTCGGCACGGCGGCGGGGCGTTCTCCGGGAAGGACCCCTCCAAGGTGGACCGGAGCGCCGCCTACATGGCCCGGTACGTGGCGAAGAACATCGTCGCCGCGGGCCTGGCGGAAAAGTGCGAGCTCCAGCTCGCCTACGCCATCGGCGTGGCGGAGCCGGTGTCTCTCATGGTGGAAACCTTCGGCACGGGCAGGGTGCCCCCGGAAAAGATCGAGCGGGCGGTGCAGGATACGTTCGATCTCCGGCCGGCGAAGATCATCAAGAAACTCGACCTCCTCCGGCCGATCTATCGGAAGACCGCGGCGCTGGGGCACTTCGGGCGGGAAATTCCGGAATTCACGTGGGAAAAGACCGACAAGGGGAAGGCGCTGCGCAAGGCCGCGGGCCTCTAACGATTTTCCGGGGAAGAAAGGGGGACACGATCATGCCCCGCGGAAAAGGATTCGACATCAGGGACCGACGTCTCGCGCGGGCGGGGCGGGACCGGATCGAATGGGCGAAAAAGGAGATGCCGGTGCTCGGCGCGATCGGGGAGCGTTTCGCGAAAGAGAAGCCCCTGAAGGGGAAGCGGATCTCCGCCTGCCTTCACGTGACCACCGAGACGGCGGCGCTCATGCAGGTGCTCGCGGCGGGCGGCGCGAACGTCGCGCTCTGCGCCTCCAATCCCCTCTCCACGCAGGACGACGCCGCCGCCGCGCTCGTGGTGAACGACGGGTTCTCGGTCTACGCGATCAAGGGGGAAAACCGGAAGACGTATTATTCCCACATCCTGAAGGCGCTGTCGGTCGAACCCCACGTGACGATGGACGACGGGGCCGACCTGGTTTCCGTGGTCCACACGAAGCGGAAGGAATATCTGAAGAATATCCTGGGGGGGACCGAGGAAACGACGACCGGCGTGATCCGCCTTCGCGCCATGGCGGAAAAGGGAGTGCTCCGGTACCCCATCGTGGCGGTGAACGAGGCGAGGACGAAGCACTTTTTCGACAACCGCTACGGAACGGGACAGTCCACGATCGACGGCATCCTCCGCGCGACCAACCGTCTTCTGGCCGGCTCCTGTTTCGTGGTGGTGGGGTACGGTTGGTGCGGCCGCGGGGTGGCGATGCGCGCCCGGGGAATGGGGGCGCGCGTCCTCATCACCGAAGTGGACCCCCTCCCG
>DASUAN010000359.1:0-11484 GCA_035763765.1 Candidatus Deferrimicrobiaceae bacterium | reverse complement strand
CTGCCATGAGAGGGAGATTTTTGAAATACGCAAAGATTCGAATTTCAGAGGAAAGCCATCGGATAACCGCCAATTCCAAAAAAAGGGAAAGGAAACTAAGTAAGAGAAGGTCCCGGTAATTCTTTTTGAAATGAAGGGATTGGGAGATAGATCCGATGTTTTGTCCCATTTCGTTCTTCGTTATCTCTACCCGGAAACGATATTTCTCGCCAAAATCGAATGTTCAAATATCTATAACAGCCGTTGTGGTGGGTGTAAAGGAGCAAGTACCGGTGGGGCGCGCCATTCTCTCTCTCGTATTTCCAACCGGGGCAATACGGAATATCCTATCCCCGTGACCGATGCATCCCGAGCCCGTCTCGACCGGGAGGTCCTCTCCCGGGTCCGGGGACTGTCGAAGGAGGCCGGCGAGAACCTCGCCTGGCTTAGGGAGCACCTGCCCCCCATCTTCTTCACCACCCAGCGGGAGGAGCCGGAGCGGATCGCCGCCCTATGCCTGGGGCTTCGGCGGCTGTCGACGGACCGGTACCTGTTCCTGGCGGACCGGCCGAAGGAGATGATGGCGGCCCGACTGAGCGTCCCCGGATCGATCTACGAGGCGGTCCGGTTTCTCGAGTGGAGGGACATCTCCTACGCCGAGATGGCCCACTCCGACGCCCCGGTGCCGGGAGCGGACCAGGAGCTGGAGATCCAGCGGTACGAGTTCGACCGGAAGACCGAAGCCGAGATCGCCGGAGGGGAAGCGGCGATCCCCGGGGGGATCCTGGCGAAGGTCCGGAGGGCGCTGCGGGAGTTCTCCCCCCCGGTTCCGGCGGCGGAAGCCGGGAAGCTTTTGCGGATCCTGTGGCTCAACAACGAGCGGTACGTCCGCCTCTCCCCGCCGGTGCGGGTGGCCCGGATCCTCTGGATGCTCCATACGGGGCGGCAGCAGGCGGGGATCTTCCTCGACGTGGAGAAGGCCGACACGGAGGGGTGGAAGGAGCAGGGGGAAAGCCGGGTCATGTTCGCTGTGGCGAACCCTCCCCGCCGGGAATTTCTCGGCCAGATCGTGGAGGTGTTCAACCGTCTCGACCTGGGCGTCCGCCGTGCCTACAAGATGACCCTGGTCACGGACACCTACCCCTGGTTCCTGGGCACGTTCTACGTCCGCCGCCGGGACGGGGGGCTGCTCGAGAAGGAGTCCGACCTGTACCGCGAGGTACGGCGGGAGCTCTACAACACCCAGATCCTGGCCACCGAGAGCCCGATCTACCAGGAGTTCGTGGTGAACCGGATGATGTCGGGGGACCGGGCCTCCCTCGTCTCCGCCTTCATCGGGTTCGCCCACACGAACCTCGCCCACAACCAGCCGCACACCTACACCCGGGAGGACGTCATCCGGGCCTTCCAGACCCACCCCGGGATGTCCCTTCTCCTGGCCCGGCTCTTCGAGACGCGGTTCGACCCGGAAGTGCCGGACCGGGAGGCGCGGTACCGGGCCGTCCTCGAGGAGACCGACCGGGCCATCGAGACCCACAACACGGGGCACAAGCAGATCGACGACTTCCGCCGCTCGGTCTTCCGCTGCGCCCGGATCTTCGTCGACCGGACGCTGAAGACGAACTTCTTCGTTCCGGAGAAGCACGCGCTCGCCTTCCGGCTGGACCCGGCGTACCTTGCGGACCTGGGGCCGGAGTTCACCTCGGACCTGCCGAAGGAGCGCCCCTTCCGGGTGACCTTCTTTTACGGCCGCCACGGCCTGGGATACCACATCGGCTTCTCGGACATCGCCCGGGGCGGATGGCGCACGATCATCGCCCGCAGCCGGGACGACTTTGCCACGGCCGCCAACACCCTGTTTCGGGAGAACTACGTCCTGGCCCACACCCAGCACCTCAAGAACAAGGACATCTACGAGGGCGGCTCCAAGATGGTGATCGTCCTTCACGCACCGGATCTTTTGTCCCGGGAGCAGACCGACTGGCGCCTCTACAAGGTCCAGTGGGCCTTCTTCCACGCGTTCCTGGACCTCTTCGTGACGGAGAACGGCCGGGCGAAGGATCCCCGGGTGGTGGACTACTACGGGGAGGACGAGCCGATCGAGCTGGGCCCCGACGAGAACATGCACGACCGGATGATCGAGGAGATCGCGGAGATCTCCCGCCGCCGCGGATACCTGCTCGGGATCGGCGTCATGTCGAGCAAGCGGGTCGGGATCAACCACAAGGAGTACGGGGTGACCTCCACGGGGGTGGTGACGTTCGCCGGGATCGCCCTCCGGGAGCGCGGGATCGACTTCCGGAAGGACCCCTTCTCCGTGAAGTTCACCGGGGGCACGAACGGGGACGTGGCGGGCAACGCGATGCGGATCCTGCTCGCCCGGTGCCCGAAGGTGGCGATTCGGCTGATCCTGGACGGGACCGGTGCGCTGTTCGACCCGGCGGGCGCAAACCGGGAGGAGCTCTCCCGGATCCTTTTGAAGGAGGACGTCGAGGCCTTCGACCCGGGGAAGCTGTCGCCGGGAGGTTTCCTCGTCTACCGGAACGTCCGGAAGACCGAGGGGCTGCGGGAGCTTTACAAGAGGGCCGAACGGACGGAAGCGGGCGTGACGGAGCGGTGGATCACCATGGACGAGTTCTATCAGGAATTCGATTCCCTTCCCTTCACCGTGCAGGCCGATCTCTTCCTTCCCTCGGGGGGGCGGCCCGAGACGATCGACGGCGGAAACTGGAGGAGGTACCTGCGGGAGGACGGCTCCCCGTCGGCGCCGGTGATCGTGGAGGGGGCGAACTCCTTCATCACCCCGGAGGCCAGGACGGCGCTCCAGGAAGCCGGGACCGTGATCCTGCGGGACGCCTCGGCGAACAAGTGCGGCGTGATCTCGTCCTCCTACGAGATCATCGCGAACCTGCTGATGAGCGAAAAGGAGTTCCTCGCCCACAAGGAGGATTACGTCAACGATGTCCTGGCCATCCTGGAGAGGCGGGCGGCCGACGAAGCGGAGCTGATCTTCCGCCGGCGGAGGGAGTCGGGCGGTGCGCTCCTCTTTACCGAGATCTCCGACGCGTTGAGCTGGGAGATCAACGGTCACTACGCGCAGCTCTTCGGTTTCTTCCAGGATCGTCCCGGGCTGGCCCTCACGCGGCCGTTCCGGGAAACGATCCTTGCCCACCTGCCGGATCGGATCCGGAAGACGCCCCGGTTTCGGCGGCGGATCGCCAAGCTTCCCCCGAAATACCTCTCCGCGATCCTGGCGGCGGAGATCGCCACGAGGATCGTCTACCGGGGCGGCTTCGAGCGCAACCTCGAGGAAGACCTGCACCGCTACCTGTCGGGGAGGCCGGCGCACCCGGAGTCCCGCGCGGTTCCGCCCCGCCGGGGGTCCGGAAAATAGAGCCCCCCGTGGAAGGGAAGCGGTTCGACCTCGTCGTCATCGGCTCGGGCCCCTCGGGGCAGAAAGCGGCCATCCAGGGGGCCAAGCTGGGGAAGCGGGTGGCCGTCGTGGAGCGGCGCCGGGTGGTGGGCGGCGTCTGCATCCACACCGGGACGATTCCGAGCAAAACGCTGCGGGAGGCGGTCCTGTACCTCACCGGATTCGCCCTCCACGGGATCTACGGGGTCTCGTACGTGGTGAAGAAGGAGATCCGGGTAGAGGACCTGACGGTCCGGGTCCGCCACGTGGTCCAGCGGGAGACCGACGTCATCCTGCACCAGATGCAGCGAAACGGCGTGGAGGTGGTCTATGGGGAGGCCTCCTTCGCGGACCCCCACGAGATCGCCGTGGAAAACGGGCAGGAACGCCTTGCCCTGACCACCGACCGGGTGATCGTCGCCGTGGGGACGGAGCCGTCGCCCCCCACCTCCGTGCAGTGCGACGACCGGACGGTCATCGACAGCGACGGGATCCTTCGGATCCGGGAGCTGCCGCGGACGATGACGGTGGTCGGCGGGGGCGTCATCGGCCTGGAGTACGCCTCGATTCTCTCCGCCCTGGGGATCCGGATCACCCTGCTCGAAAAGCGGGACCGGCTGCTGGAGTTCGTCGACCAGGAGATCGTGGAGTCGCTTTCCTACCAGCTTAGGCAGCGGGGGGTCACCATCCGTCTCGGGGAGGAGGTAGGAAGGGTCGTCTGCGGGGACGGGGGGGCGGTGGCCGAGCTGGTTAGCGGCAAGAAGGTACGGTCCGACATGATCCTCTACTCCGTGGGGCGGACGGGGGCCACGGCGAAACTGAACCTGGCGGCGGCGGGGCTGGCGGCGGACCCGAGGGGGAGGATCGCCGTGGACGAGCATTTCCGGACGGCGGTGCCCCACATCTACGCGGTGGGGGACGTGATCGGGTTCCCGAGCCTGGCCTCCACCGCGATGGAACAGGGGCGGCTGGCCGCCGCACATGCCTTCGGACTCCCGGTCCGTCCGATGACCTCCCTCTACCCGTACGGAATCTATTCGGTCCCGGAGATCTCGATGGTGGGTCCCACCGAGGAGGAACTGACGCGGCGGGCGGTCCCTTACGAAACCGGAATCTCCCGATACCGGGAAATCGCCCGGGGGCAGATCCTGGGCGACGACACGGGGGTGCTCAAGCTCCTTTTCCACCGGGAGAACCGGCGGCTGCTCGCCGCCCACGCGAGCGGCACCGGGGTCACGGAGCTGATCCACATCGCCCACGCCGCGATTTCCCTGGGGGGGACGCTGGAGTACTTCGTCGACTCCGTCTTCAACTACCCCACCCTGGCGGAGTGCTACAAGGTCGCCGCCCTGGACTGCGCGAACAAGCTGGGGTAGGGTTCCACCTGCCCCGTTACGGATAGAGCCGCGTCGTCGCCCATCCTCCTGCCGTTCGGTCGAACCGGAGGCGGTCGTGGAGCCGGTTTTCGCGGCCCGTCCAGAATTCGAAAACGTGCGGGATGACGCGGTACCCACCCCAGTGGGGCGGGCGGGGGACCGGCCCGCCCTCATAAAGCGTCTCGATCTCCCGCACCTTCTCTTCCAGCGCTTCCCGGTTCGGAAGGGGACGGCTCTGGTCCGATGCCCACGCGCCGATCTGGGAGCCCCGCGGGCGTCCCGCGAAGTAGGCGTCCGACGCTTCGGGCGTCGTCCTCTCCACGCTCCCTTCGATCCGTACCTGCCGGTTCAGGGGGTCCCACCAGAAAAGGAGAGCCGCCCGCGGGCAGGAATCGATCTCCGATCCTTTGTCGCTTTCGTAGTTGGTGTGAAAGACGAACCCTTGGCGGTCGAACGAACTCAGGAGCACCATCCGGGAGGCGGGGCTTCCATCGCGGGTCACGGTCGACAGGGACATCGCGTTGGGGAAGGGAAGCGACGACCGCTTCGCCTCGTCGTACCAGTCGGCGAACAGGGCAAACGGGTCCGGGTTTCCCGAAGAGGGTTCCATGCTCATCGGTTCCTTTCCTCGTAGCTACGGTCGCGATAACGCCGCCGCCGCTTTTTCCCTCCCGATCCGGATCAGTTCGCGCGCACGGTAGAGTTCGTAGAAGCCGCAGACGTCCCGCGGAATCTCGATCACCACGTCCGGGGAGTAGGCCGCCAGCTGGAACCGGGCGATCATGTCCTGCATGGTGTCCATCGACCGGAAGAAGATCTCGGACAACCCCAGCGTCTCTTTCCGGTCGCTTTTCGACGGGGAGAGGTCGGCGAGGAACTGGACGATGCGCTGGTGATAGCTCCTCGCTTCGTCGTCGCCCAGGGTTTCTTCCTCCCCGGGTGCCTCGAGATCGCCCGTTGCCTGCGCGCTTGCGTTCACGACGACCGTCAGGTCCGTGTGGTCGCGGAGGGTCGGGCCGATCGGGACCGGATTGACGAGGGCGCCGTCGACGAGCTGCCTTCCCCCGATCTCGTGGGGAGCGAAGATCATGGGGATCGCGATCGAGGCTCGGATCGCGTCGAAAAGGGGCCCGCGGCTCAGCCAAACCTCCTTGCCGTTCTGGATGTCCGTCGCCACCGCCGTGAAGGGAAGGGGGAGGTCCTCGATGTTCCGGTCCCCGATCAACTTCTGGAGCACGGCGATGATGCGGTCCCCCTTGAACAGTCCGCTGATTCCGAAGGAAAGGTCCAGGAGGCGGATGACGTCCATGCGTTGCAGGCTCGAGACCCACCGGGTGAAGAGGTTCAGTTTGCCCGCGGCGTGGATGCCGCCGACCAGGGCGCCCATGGAGGAACCGGAGAGGGAGCGGATCGCGTAGCCGTTCTCCATCAGCCAGCCGATGACCCCGATGTGCGCCAGCCCCCGGGCGCCTCCGCTGCCCAGCACTAAAGAGACGGTCTGATGGGGGCGCTCCATGGCTCGGTCTCCCGGTTCCACCGATGATACCGCATTCGTCGGAGCGAATCGACGCCCGGCCCCGAAAAAGGGAAGGGAACTTACCGGAATACGATTTCCTGGTATCGGTAGGTGGGTTCCGGACGGCTGGGGCGAAGGCTCCGGAGGCGCCGGTAGACGATCTTCACCCGTCCCTTGAGCAGCGTCTCGAGGTTCTCCCGGAGCACCCGCTCCAGGTCTTTCGGGGACATCTCGACCCGGGCGTTGACCACCAGGCGGGCCTTCGGCGCGGACTCGTCGACTTTGCCCCGGAGGTCGATCTTCCCCTTTTGGCTGGTCATGTTGACCATGCAGATCCTGTCGCCCGTCGTCAGGAGCATCTTGACGTGTCCCACCGGCGCCTTCCGTTCCCGGCACGCGTCCTGGATGCGCTGCATCAGGAAAAGGCAGAGCAGGCGCCAGTCGGGCACGCAGCACTTGTTCGCGTGGAATGCGATTTCGGCGTTCAGCCAGCCGAGGGCCGCCTCCCCCTCGGCATAGATGTTGTAATCGATGTCGGCGATCCGCAAACCGGCCTTGTCCGAGGAGAGCACGTCGTCCAGCCAATCCGCTACTCCCTCTCCGGTCAGGGAAGAGATCGTCCTGACCGGGGTACCCGGGAAGGCAGACGAGATCCTTTTTGCGAGTTTCCTGCGATCGAGTTTGCCCAGGAGATCCATCTTGTTGATCAGGATCCGGTCGGCCTCCTCGAACTGTTTCCGGATGATGTATGCGGTACTGCGATGCATCCCGACCCGTTTTCCATCGAGCAGGCGGGAGGTCCGTTCCGGGTCGGCCAGGACGGAGAGGGGAGTGGGGATGAACTCCTCCCGGAACCGCTCCTTCAAGGGCTGAAGGATCGCCCCGGACAGGTCCGTGCAGCTTCCCACCGGTTCGGCCAGAAGGACGTCGGCCCGGGTCTCGTTGCGCAGTTTCCCGGCGGCCCGGATCAGTCCCTTGAAATTGCAGCAGAAGCAGCTGCCGGCCACCTCCCCGACGCTCAATCCCTGCCGGGAGAGAAGACCGGTGTCGACCAGGTCGGGGGCCTGGTCGTTCGTGATGAGCCCCACCCGCTTCCCGCGGGCGACGAGGGTCTTTGCCGCGGTCCACAGCAGGGTGGTCTTCCCCGACCCGAGGAACCCCCCGACGAAGAGGATCCGGACTTTTCTCCTGGCGGCGATGACGCCCTCCCTGGAATAAGAATTGGGGATCGATGGATACGATAGCAAGAAACGATCCTGTTTCCAACAGCCGTTCGGCCGATGGGGCGAACCTTGCCAGGATCGATTCGTCAGTCCGGTTTTCCGTTGAAGAAGGCGCAAACCGTGCCGACGACCTCGGGGGAGAGGAGAAGGCCGAAATGCCACGCCTTGGACCGCAACATGCGGGCGCCCTCGACGCTGGTTTCCGAGACCTGGATCCACCCGTCGTGGGGTCGCGGGATCCCGAACAGGAGTCCGATCCCCAGCGGCAGGGTGCCCGCCACCACGAGGACTTCCCGCCCCGCCGGCGCGGGGGGAAGATCCTCCACGATCCCCTCCAGGGCTGCGGGGCCGAGGATCCATCGTCCCGTCGGTTTTCGGGAGATCGCCGTCACGGCCGTGCTTCCCCGGATGGGAGAGCCTAAGAGCGCCACCTTTCCCGCCCTCGGGGGAGGAGAGGACGCAAGCATTTTCGCGATGACGATCCCCCCCAGGCTGTGCCCCAGCAGGTGCACCCGTTCTCCCTCCGAGCGATCGACGAGGTCGCGGAGTCCCCGGGCGATGTCTTCCAGCCGACCCCGCCAGGAGGGGTAGCGGTAATACCGTACCCCAAGCCCGGCTCGTTCCAGTCTCCGCCCGAGGTGCCGCAGCCCCAAGTCCGTCCCCCAGAGGCCGTGCACCAATACGACCGTATCCCTCCGCACCTTCTTTTCCCGGATCCGCTCCAACCGTCTTCTCCTTCGGAAAGATCATTATACCGCCCCGTTGCAGGGGTGCAGGCAGGGCAGGGTTCGTATGAGGCAGCGGGGCATCGAATTGACACGTGGGGAGTTTTCGTCTATCGTCCTTTCTTACCTTTTCTCCATCCATCAAGTTCCTCTCGAGTCGAGGAAAGGAGCTCCGCTTCCGAAGATGAGCGATCTCGACCACTGGCGCAAGGAACTTCAGAAGTTTCTCGAGGGCCAGGACATGGTCCTCAAGATCCCGTACCCGGGACCGGACCTGAACCCGCGTCGATTCTGGCACGCCCTCGCGGGCCAGAAGCCCCTGCGGTTCGCCTGGCAGTCGCTCATCGTCGGGGCCACCACGGTCATGCCGGCGGGGAAAGTGAAGACCGGCCTGCTGCGCTCGATCGGGATGCGGATCGGCGAGGATGCGTTCATCGCGTCGGGCGTCTTCTTCGACGTCGAGTTCCCCATGCTCGTCGAAATCGGCGACGGGGTGATCATCGGCACGCTGACGAAGGTCCTCACGCACGACGTGACGATCCGGACGGTCCGGGTGGGCCGGGTCCGGATCGGGAAGCAGGCCGTCATCGGCGCCGGGTGCGTCATCCGGTCCGGCGTTCGGATCGGGGAGGGCGCCGTCATCGGGATGAACTCCTTCATCAACCGGGACGTGGCGGATCGCGAGCTCTGCGGCGGCACCCCTCTCCAGACGATCCGCATGCTGGACAATCTGATCTGATTTCCTTCGATTTCCTGACCTCAGGAGAGACCCGCGAGGAGGAGAAGGAGGTTCTCCGCGGCGACCCTTTTCCCGAGGGAGTTCAGGTGCCCCCCGTCATCGGTGTATCCCGGGAAAAGCGAAGGGGAGGAAACGCCGTCGCGGGACGACACGACCCGTGTCCCGTCCGGTGCCGTCGACTCCAGGAGCGCGAGGTCGTAGACCGGCTCCTTCCCGACCGAATCGCTTCGCAGGAGTTCGTTGAACCGGTCCCTCTCCCGGTTGGCGTGGACCCAGGATTCGGCGCCGGTTACCAGACCGGCGAGCCTCCCCAAGGCGGTCCTGCGGTCCGGACAGGTGAGGGGAGCGGTGACGGGAAGGAAGCAGGTGCGGGGGAAGCGGGCGGACAACCCGGATAACGTGTCCCGGTATCTCCGGTACAGCTGCGACGCGTCCGTTCCGGCCGAGAAGTCGATGTAGCAGAACTTGAAGAACGCGATGTCGGCCTGGTCCCCGAGGCCGTTTTCCAGGATCCGAAAAAATGCGGCGCATTTCGAGGCAGGGTCCCGATTCTTCCCGATCTTGGCGTGCGCGAAGACAGGCCGGTCGAAAACGGCGGGGCCGGCCGCTTCGACGATCTCGATCCCCCTCCCCGGTTGCTCGGCAGCGATCCGTCGTATTCCGTCGAGGATGTCGCGGCCCACGGACTGGTGACCGAAGAAGATCCGTTTTCCCGCGATTCGTGACAAGGCTTCGTCCGCTGTCATTCCTCCCGGTCCCCCACCTCGTCGTAGAACCGCATCGGATCCATGGCATCTGTGCCTCGCTTCGGTCGGGGAGTTCCCTCCGCCACTATTCTACCTTGCCCCGAACCGGTCCATCATGAGGAAGATGTTGCCCCCGAAAGAGAGCCCTTCCGTTTCCCGGGAAATCCGACCAGACCCGCGTGCACGAGCCCGGCAGGAGGAGGAGTCCCGGGAATACGCTTTTGGCCCTTTTCGGGGCGACCGAAAACCCTACCAATCATCCTTGAACGGGAGGATAACGTCGTAATGCTTTTCGTAGTCCGCGGGGGAATGGAGTTTCGCCCGCTTCTTCCGCAGCAGATCGTTGAGCGCGTGGTGGATGTAGGAAAGCGACTGATCCATGAACTTGACGGAGGAATACGGTTCCCCTTCCGCGTTCGACATGGCGAATGCTTCCTCCGCCTTCCGGATGTGCTGCCTGGCCAACTCGACGTTTTCCCTCCTGATCGCGTCCTTCATCATGACGAGCAGCCGTCCCAGCTTCCGGTACCCCCTTCGGACATCATTCTGGTCGGCCTCCATCTTTCTCCATCTCCCGAAATAGACCTTGTCATGAAGCGCGCACAATTCCGGGTAGGCCGTGTCCAGATAGGGACATTCCGGCGGGATCTTGAATCCCGCATCCTCGTCCTCCTCCAGAGGCGTGTCGCAGACCGGACATCGGGTAGGCAGTTCCAATCCGGTCTCCTTATTCCCGCAACGGAAGTTTCATCAGGAAGAAACTCCCGTCCTCATCGTCCATGGAGTCGTTTTCGCTCATAGGGATTCCCCGCACGGTCCGGAACCCCACCTTCTCGTACAGCTGGATCGCTCCCCGTTTCACGATCTCCACGTCGATCTCGACTTCCCGCAGGCCCATCTTCCGGAACCTCTCGATTGCGGCTTCGATCAACCGGGTCGCGATCCCGCGGTTGCGGTGATCGGGGTGCACCGCGATCCGCAGGATGACGGCTCTCCCGGTGTCTTTCCAGCAGCTGGCGATCAGGAAACCGCAGATTCCTCCGTTCGCGGAGACCAGGAACAGATCCTTCATGGCATCCTGGAAATCGCCTTGACCCCACTGTTTCCGGTTTGTGAAGGAGAGCCGTTCGACCTCCAGGATCCCGCTTAGATCGCTTTGAGCGGCGGACCGGACGGACACGGAAATCTCGGGCTATGGCCCGGACGCCATCGCGTTCCCGCATCGGGTGCAGAGGGTTCCCTTTTCCCTCGCCTCTTCGGGGGATATCGGATCGGCGAATCCCCTTCTCATCGAAATCTCTTCCGACGCGGTCATGCAGTCGCGACAGACAGCTTCTTTCGCGATCCAGGCTCCCAGGGGAGGCGCCGTGCCGATTTCGGGGGCGACAAACGGCTCGTGGCCATAGTGCGCAACGTCTTTCGGCTGCTTCTCGTCGCTCATCCTTCCGGTCCCCCCGGTTTCCTCGGCCGCTTCTCCAGTTCCTGCCGGAACCGTCCCATGAATTCCGCCCGGAACGGTTCGATCTCCATCGCTGCTTCGCATTTCCCCGCGAGATAGAGGGCCATCCCTTTATAGACCTTTGCGTCTTTCATCCCGGGGACGATCGTCAACGCCTCGTCGAAGAAACAGACGCTTTCCCCGTACCGTCCGATTCCCATCAACGCGTATCCTTTCCCGATGAGAACGTACGGATCCTTTTCCTCCGGAGGGGAAATGCCTTCCAGTTTTTCCAGAGAGTCGAGCGCTTCGCGAAACCGCCCGAGATCG
>DASUAN010000358.1:0-3374 GCA_035763765.1 Candidatus Deferrimicrobiaceae bacterium | reverse complement strand
TCCTTGAGGTCCTCGAGCAGGAGATCGGCGTCCCGGTCGACGATGAAGTTCCACATCGCCCCCTTCCGGTCCTGCACGGTCAAGGTCCGTTCCGCCGCGTCCAGCCGAATGATGGTGCCGAAGACGGTCCGCTCCTCGGCGCAAGCGGGGCTTGAGGCAAGCGCCAGCAACAAGAGACCAAGGGCGAGAACCGGGGGCAACTTCATAAGCAAAGTATATCCTGAACCCCTGCGGAATCGTCCCTCCCCGCGTCGGGAGGGGGATTTCCCCGACCCTCTTGTGTTCGGAACCTTCCTGTTGTCTATTGGTAGTGCAGGGCGATCCGGTTCTTTGAACGGGTCGATGCCCTTCGCTTTTCGAGATCGCTGAAAGAGGATGACCGCATGAAAGTCAGGGAATTCCACGTCCGCCCGAACCTTCCGCAGGAGCTGAAACCCCTCCAGGAGATCGCGATGAACCTCTGGTTCTCGTGGAACTGGGAGGCCGTACAGCTGTTCATCCGCCTTTCCCCCGACCTCTGGGAGAAGTCGTACCAGAACCCCGTCCTCATGCTCGGTTCCCTCTCCCAGGAGGCGCTCGAGGAAGCCGCCCGCGACGAGAGTTTCGTCGCCAACGTCCGAAGGGTCCACCAGCACCTGGTCGACTACCTCGGGAAGCCGGGATGGTTCCGGGAGGCGCACGGGGAGGAGACGGGGTTCCGGGTCGCGTACTTTTCCTGCGAGTTCGGGATCGACGAAGGGCTCCCCATCTATTCGGGAGGACTGGGGGTTCTCTCGGGCGACACCCTGAAGTCGGCCTCCGACCTCGGGCTGCCGCTGGTCGGCGTGGGGCTGCTGTACCAGAAGGGGTATTTCCGCCAGATCCTGTCCCTCGACGGCTGGCAGCAGGAGCTCTACCCGGACAACGACTGGTACAACATGCCGGTCACGATCGAACGCGACGGGAACGGGAAGTCGATCCGGATCGAGGTGGAGCTGGCGGGCGAGAAGGTCCAGGCGAGGATCTGGCGGGTCCAGATCGGCCGCATCCCCCTTTATCTTTTGGACACGAACGTGAAGGAAAACTCTCCGCGGGCGCGGGAGATCACGGGCACGCTCTACGGCGGGGACCGGGAGATGCGGATCCGGCAGGAGATCATCCTCGGCATCGGCGGGGTCCGGGCGCTGCGCGCCCTCGGCATCCTGCCGACCGTCTACCACATGAACGAGGGGCACTCGGCCTTCCTCGTCCTGGAGCGCATCCGGGCGACCATGGCGGAGCACGGCGTCTCCTTCGCCGAGGCCCGGGAGCAGGTGTTCGCCTCCAACATTTTCACCACGCACACCCCCGTGCCCGCGGGGAACGAGCAGTTCGTCACGGAACTCGTCCGGAAATATCTCTACCCGATGGCCGAGGAGCTCGGGATCCCCTGGCAGGAATTCCTGGGGCTGGGGCAGCTCGTTTCGAGCAAGTCCCCCGACTTCGGGATGACGGTCTTCGCCCTTCACAGCGCCGCGCAGGCCAACGGGGTGTCCCGCCTCCACGCGGAGACGTCGCGGGGGATGTGGAGCGACCTGTGGCCCGGCCTTCCCGAAACCGAGGTCCCCATCCGGAGCATCACGAACGGGATCCATACGCGCAGCTGGCTGAGCCACGAGATGGTCGAGCTGTTTTCGCGTTACCTGGGCCCCCGGTTCCAGGAGAAGCCCGCGGACCACTCCGTGTGGAACCGGGTGGAGACGATCCCCCCGGTGGAGCTCTGGCGGACGCACGAGATCCGCCGGGAGCGGCTCGTCTTCTTCGTGCGGAAGCGCCTCAAGGAGCAGCTGACCCGGCAGGGGGCCGGCGCTTCGGCGCTGCGGAACGCGGAGGAGGTCCTGCATCCCGAGGCGCTCACCATCGGGTTTTCCCGCCGGTTCGCCACCTACAAGCGGGCGGGCCTGCTTTTCCGTCAGCCGGAGAGGCTGGTCCAGCTGCTGAACGATCCCGGCCGCCCCGTCCAGATCGTCTTCGCCGGAAAGGCCCACCCCCAGGATATCCCCGCCAAGGAGGTCATCAAGTCGGTCATCCACTTCGCTTCCGATCCCCGCATCCGGAACCGCCTGGTGTTCCTCGAGAACTACGACATCAACGTGGCGAGGTACCTCGTGCAGGGCGTGGATGTGTGGCTCAACACCCCGCGGCGTCCCCAGGAGGCCTCCGGAACGAGCGGGATGAAGTCCGCGGCGAACGGGGGCTTGAACCTCTCCGTCCTGGACGGCTGGTGGAGCGAGGGGTACGCTCCCGACGTCGGCTGGGCGATCGGCAGCGGGGAGGTGTACAAAGACCCCGAGGAGCAGGACCAGGTCGAGTGCGAAGCCCTTTACAATCTCCTGGAGAACGAGATCGTCCCCCTGTTCTTCGAGCGGGACAAGGGGGGGCTGCCGCGCGGCTGGATCCTGATGATGAAGACCTCGATGCGGAAGCTGGGCGCGCACTTCAACACCCACCGGATGGTCCAGGAGTACACGGAACGGTTCTACCTCCCGGCCCACCGGGGCGGCTCCAGGCTGGCGGCCGACGGATTCGCCTCCGCGAAGGAACTGGCCGCCTGGAGGGCCCGGGTCGGGACGGGGTGGTCCCGCGTCTCGATGCGCGTCGACGGTGCGAAACCCGACGGCGACCTGCTCGTCGGCTCCCTCGTCCCGGTGACGGTCCGGGCCAGCCTGGGGGATCTGACCGTGGACGACATCGCCGTGGAGGTCTACTACGGGATGCTCGATACGACCGGCCAGGTCCGGGACGGGGAGATCATCCGGGCCCGGCACGAGGGCCGGGAGGGCGTCGAGGACGTTTTCCGCGCCGAGATCCCGTGCCGGATGAGCGGCCGCTTCGGCTTCGCGGCGCGCATCGTTCCGCGCCACCCCGACCTCGTGAACCCCCTCACGCCCCTCCTGATGACCTGGGAGTAGCGGCAGGGGACGAAGGAGTCTGCCACCTCGGGGCCGGCGGCCGGACGGCGGCGATGATGACGGCCGCGAGAAAGGCGAGACCGGCGGCGATCAGGAACGCCGATTGGTAGCTCTGCGTCGCGTCGTAGATCTTCCCCCCCGCCATCGGCCCGAGGACTCCTGCGGTCCCCCACGCGGTGAGGAGCAGTCCGTAGTTGTTCCCCAGATTCCGGATCCCGAAGAAGTCCGCCGTCGCGGAGGGAAACACCGCGAGCTGCGAACCGTAGCAGTACCCGATGAGGAAAACGGACCCGTAAAGCATTGGCACCGTTCCCACCCGGGGCTCGAGGAGAAGGAGCAGGGCGGTCCCCCCCATGACGAGGGCGAGCGTCCGGGTCCGGCCGATGTGATCGGACAGCCACCCCGAGCCGATCCTGCCGAATCCGTTCCCGATGGACAGAACCC
>DASUAN010000357.1:0-11462 GCA_035763765.1 Candidatus Deferrimicrobiaceae bacterium | reverse complement strand
GAGCTCCTCGCTGGGGAGGCGAAACACGACGTTCATCACCGAGCGGCTCTCCTTCTCCACCGGCGACCGGAAGAACTCCTTGTTTCGGTCGATGACACCGTAAAGCCGGTCCGCCTTCTTCCGGTTCGCCTCCTCCATCTTCGCCAGGCCTCCCTGGCCCTTCACCCACGCGAGGACGTTGCGGACCATGTAGACCCCGAAGGTGGGCGGGGTGTTGTAGAGCGACTTGTTCTCCGCGTGGGTGCGGAACTGGAAGATCTTGGGGATGTCCTTGCGCCCCTTCTCGAGCAGCCCCTTCGACACCACCGCCACCACCACCCCCGAGGGCCCGAGGTTCTTCTGGGCCCCGGCGTAGGCCATCCCGAACTTCGTCACGTCGAAGGGCCGCCAGAGGAAGTCGCTCGACATGTCGGCGACGAGCGGCACGGCTCCCGTGTCGGGGAAGGGGCGGGCGTCATCGACGTTGAACTGCACGCCGTGGATCGTCTCGTTCGAGGTGATGTGCAGGTATGCCGCCCCGGGGTCGACCTTGACCTCGGCGCGGGCGGGAACGCGGGTGTAGCTCTTCTCCTTGCCTTCCCCGACGCCGGTGCTCTGGACCGACAGGTCCGCCCCGAACAGGGCCGAGACGACCTTTCCCTCGCCTAACGCCTTCTCCCCCCAGGCCCCGGTGACGAGGTACTGGGCCCGTTTTCCCTTCTCGAGGAGGTTCATGGGGATCTCGGCGAACAGCGCCGTGGCGCCCCCCTGCAGGAGCAGAACCTCGTAGTCGGCCGGCACGCCCAGGAGTTCGCGGACCAGGGCGATCGCCTCGTCGTGGACCCCCTCGTACTCCTTCCCGCGGTGACTGTGCTCCATCACCGACATGCCGCTGCCGGCGAAATCGAGCAGTTCGTCGCGGGCGCGGGTGAGCGCAGGGAGGGGAAGGGCGGCGGGTCCGGCGTTGAAATTGATCGTTCGGCTCATGGGGTCCCTCTTCCCGGCGCGCTGGGAATTTCCGCGGATCGCGCCTCGAACCCGGCCGCGGGCCGGTGGGTCAAGCGAAGGACGGCAGATCGCGCTTTCCGGAACGTCCCCCATTCTTCCAAGGCGAAGGCACGTCGTCAAGATTCCTTTACCGGGACCGCCCCCCGGCCGAAAGCAGGTAGACGGCGTTCTCCGCGAACAGGTTCGGCCGGACGCCGCGCAGGACCCGCCCTCCCCGGTCGGTGGACAGGTAGACCGTCTCCTCGATCGCGATGCCGTTCTTCGCGCAATACTCGGTGAAGTCGAGGATCGAGCAGAAGTGGATGTTCGGCGTGTCGTACCACTCGAACGGGAGGAACTCGGTCTTCGGCATCCGCCCGTAGGCGAACAGGTAGAACCGCATCTTCCAGTAGGCGAAGTTGGGGAACCCCACGATCCCCTTCTTCCCCACCCGGAGCATCTCGGAGAGGACCACGTCGGGCTTCTTGACCGCCTGGAGCGTCTGGTTCAGGACGACGTAGTCGAAGGAGTCGTTCGGGTAGTCGCGCAGCCCCTCGTCGATGTCGCCCTGCAGGACGGTGAGCCCCTTCGCGATGCAGGCGCGGACCCCGTCCTCGGAGATCTCGATCCCCCGGCCGGTCACGGCTTTCTGCCGGACGAGTTTGGCCAGGAGCGACCCGTCGCCGCAGCCCAGGTCGAGGACCTTCGTCCCGGCGGGGATGAGATCGAGGATGACGCTGTGATCGATCCGGGCCCCTTCGGCCATCACGAAGACGCGGCCTCCCGGATGCCGCTTTTCTCCGCGACGTTGGCGAGGAAGTTCGTGATCATCTTCGACATCTCCCCCTCGTCGAGGAGGAAGGCATCGTGCCCGTACCGCGAGTCGATCTCGCAATACGTCACGTCGACCCCGTTGATCATCAGGGCCTTCACGATCTCCCGGGCCTGGTAGGGGGGGTAGAGCCAGTCGGACTTGAAGGAGATGATGAGGAACTTCGCCTTCGCCCGTTCGCACACCTTGACGAGGGAGCCCTCCGGGAGGGACAGGTCGAAGTAGTCGATCGCCTTGGTGATGTAGAGGTAGGAGTTCGCGTCGAAGCGGTTGACGAAGGTGTCCCCCTTGTACCGCAGGTAGCTCTCGACCTCGAAGTCGACGTTGAAGTTGTACCCGAACGACTTCTTCCCCCGAAGCTTCCGGCCGAACTTCTCGTGCATCGAGTCGTCGGACAGGTAGGTGATGTGGCCGATCATCCGGGCGAGGGCGAGCCCCTCCCGGGGGATCGACTTTCCGTAGTAGTCGCCGCCGTTGAAGCGGGGGTCCGCCATGATCGCCACCCGGCCCACCTCGTTGAAGGCGATCCCCTGGGGAGAGAGCTTCGACGTCGTCGCGATGGGGATCGACGCGATCACCCGGTCCGGGTACGAGATCGCCCACCGCAGCGCCTGCATCCCTCCCATGGAACCGCCCGTCACGGCCAGGAGCTTGTCGATCCCCAGGTGGTCGATGAGGCGCACCTGGGCGCGCACCATGTCGTGGACGGTGATCATCGGGAAGGAAAGGCCGTATTCCTTCCCCGTCGCGGGGTTGATCGAGGCCGGCCCCGTGCTCCCCTGGCACCCGCCGATGACGTTCGAGCAGACGACGAAGTACTTGTCCGTGTCGAACGCCTTCCCGGGCCCGATCGTGTTGTCCCACCAGCCGGGGTTCTTGTCGCTCTCCGCGTACTTCCCCGCGGCGTGCGAGTCGCCCGAGAGCGCGTGGAGGATCAGGATGGCGTTCGACCGGTCCCGGTTCAGCCGCCCGTAGGTTTCGTAGGCGAGCGTGATCGGCCCCAGCTTCGCCCCGCTGGAGAGCTCCAACTCGTGGGGAGGCTCGCAAAAGGTGTAGAACTGTTTCTGGACCAGGCCGACGGAACCCGGCTCCTTCCGGTGCGGCACCACTATCCTCCCGTGCCTTACGGCATCCCTGCCATGGGAAAAGGTAATTTTTTATTCTACGCAGGTGGAAGAAAGAGTGTCAATGGCGGCGAGACGCCGCGGGCCAGCTCCGCCAGCCGGTGGAGGATCTTGGCCGTGGCTCCCCAGATCGTGTGCGGCCCGTAATCGAGAAAGTAGACCTTGTAGTCGTTCCCCAGGAAGGTGGATTCCGCGCACCGGTACCGTTCCTCTTCCGCGAAGACCGACAGGGGGACCTCGAAGACCTCCGCCATCTCGAATTCGTCGAGGGAGAACCGCTCCTCCCCGGAGAGCCGCACGACGTACGGCTGGATGAAAAACCCCGTGACCGTGGGGACCGGCTCCATCGCCCCGAGCAGCTCGACGCTCTCCCCGCGGATGCCCAGCTCCTCCTCGGCCTCCCGAAGCGCGGTGGCGAACAGGTCGGCGTCTCCGGGGTCCTGGCTCCCCCCCGGGAAACAGACCTGCCCCTTGTGGTGCGGCACGCGCTCCGTGCGCCGCGCGAGGACGACCATCACCTTGCCGTTCCGCTCGCACAGGGGGACGAGCACCCCCGCCGGCCGAAGATCTGCCGGGGGGTCCAGGGGGGGGGTCCCTGGGGAAAGCGCCGCCTTCAGGCGCGCGAAAAACTGGGCATCGGCTTCCACAATATGCTCACGGCCCGGGCTTTCCGGGTTTTTCGAGGATGATGAACTGCGAGCGCTCGAACCCCAGGGCGCAGAAAAAGGAGACGAGGCCCGCGTCGTTCCAGTTGACCATCGTCATCACCCGCCCGACGTTGTGACTCTCGAAATGGACGTGGAGTTTCTCGATAAGGGCCCGGGCGACTCCTTTTCCGTGGTACGCCGGATCGACGCCGACGATCTCGATCCACCCGCTCTTGGGGATGGCGAACTCCCACCCCCGGATCTCCCCGAAGATGAACCCGACCACCTCCCCTCCCACCTCGGCCACCAGGCACCCCAGGGGATTGCGCGTCAGCTGGTCGATGATCCGGGACTCCCACTGGGCCTCGTGCGGCGTCCCGGTGATCTTCTCGTCGATCCGCAAGACCGCCTCGACGTCCTGGGTCCGCATTCTCCGCACGATGATGTTCATCCTCTTCTCCTCCTCCGGTCCGTCATGTAGTTCCAGACCACTTCGGCCAGCACCCGGGGGCGCACATACCGGTTGAACATCTCCCGAAAGGAGCCGTGACCGGACACCGCGCTGAACAGGGCGTCGTGCACGTCCTGGTTCACCTTCGCCATCGAGACGATCGTCCCGAGCATCCCCGTGACCTCGCCCACCTTGCACAGGTGGCGCATCCACGACCCGTAGAGGTAATCCTCCCGGAGCAGGCGGGTCCGTTCCTCGTACTGCCGGTAGGAGGCGGGGTTGACGCCGAGCTCCACCACCGTGTCGGCCGCCTGGATGCCGGTGTGGATCGCCATGTTGATCCCCTTCCCCTTGAAGGGGCGCATCCACCCGGTGGCGTCTCCCACCACGAGATACCGGTCTCCCGTCGCTCCGCGCGCGGGCTTGCCCGGGAACTTCCCCCGGTACACCTCCAGGCTGTCCCGGCTGATCGGGGGAAGATGCTTCTTCACGATGGGAAGCGACAGGAAGGCGAACATGTCCTCCACCGAGGCGCGTCGCCCCGCGACGTTGGCGATGATGTGGTCCCCCTTGGGGGTGACCGCGCCGAAATCGAGGTTCGGGATCCCGGGGGGGAACAGGTAGGCGTAGATGATGCTTCCGAGATTCTTCTCGATGAACGTGCGGTCCGAGGGGATCTTCACCACGAACGTGTGCATGTAATTGCCCGGCCGCCGGTACTGCCCCCGGGTGCCCGCTTCGAAGACGCTCATCATCCCGTCGTCGAGCCCGAAAGCCCCCACGACCACGTCCGCCCGGAGCATCCCCCCTTCCGAGTACAGAAAGACGCTGTCCCGCCCTTTTTTGGGAAAATCGATCGCCGTCACGCGGCTTCGGGAAACCTCCACCCCCTCCTGTTTCGCGCGCTCCAGGAAGAACCGGTCGAACACGACCCGGCGCACGGCGTAGGTGGCGCCCGCCTTGGGCTCGCCGACCAGGAGGATCTCCTTCTTCCCGGCGTACAGGCGGTAGCCGAAGATCTGGCGCTTGAAGATGTCGTAGGGAAGTTCCACGTTCAGGCGGCACTGGAGGAGTTCGTCGATGGGAGGGGAGAGGACGCCGGCGCACTGGTTGTAATGGAACTCGAAATCCTTCCCCTCGTAGAGAACGACGCGCACGCCGAGGTTGCGCTCGCGCGAGAGCTGCGCAAGACGGATCGCGGTCGCACAGCCCGAAGGCCCGCCGCCGATGATCGCCACCGTCTTTCCGGAAATGTCCTGGCTGGCCAAACACCGTCCTCCGTTGGGTATTGTAAATCAGCCGGACGAAGAGGGGAACGCGAAGAGGGGGATCAGTCCGCGGCGACCACCGCCAGCAGCTGCCCCTCCTCCACGGTATCGTTCACCTTGACGCAGATCTCGCGGATCACCCCCGCGAACGGGGACTTGACGGCGTTTTCCGTCTTCATCACCTCGATGTTCAGGATCTCCTCCCCCTTCTTGAGCCGGTCGCCCGCCTTGAGCGCCCGGTCCTTGGTCCCGATCCTCCAGACGGTCCCCGACACGAAGGCGCCGATCTCCCCCTTCACCGACGGGTCCGCCTTCCGGACGGCCTTGCGGGCAAGCGCGGCTTCCGGGAGCTCCACGGGAAAGACGTGCATGATGTTGTCGACGGAGAGGACGACCTGCTTGATCCCTCCCACCCCCTCGCCGATGGAGACGAGCTTGATCTCGTGGGGCTTCCCGGCGAGGGTGACCGACACGGAGTCCCCCGGGCGCCGGAGGCCTTGGAACCAGACCCCCGTCGGCAGGACGGTGGTGTCGCCGTAGGACTGGCGGAACTTCAGGTAGTCGACCGCCGCCTTGGGATGCATGAGGTACAGGACGAACTCCTCCTCCGTGGGCGGGCGGCCCAGCTCCCCCTCCATCGCCTTGCGGGACCGGACCAGGTTCTCCTCCGGAAGGTGGGAAAGCGGGGTGGACTCGAGACGCTCGGCGGCGACCCGTTCCTTCCAGTCCTCCCCGAACACGCTCCGGTACACCCAGTCCTTCGGCCAGCCGAACGGCAGGGGGCCGTACCTGCCCAGGAGGAGGTTCTTCAGGTCGTCGGTCGCCCCCGCGTAGAGTCGCAGAAGGAGGTTCTCCTCGGCATGGGTCAGCGCCTCGATCCGCTCCCCCCCCTGGAAGTATTTCTCGAGGGCGTGAAAGAGCCGCTTCACCCCCTGCTCTCCGGCCTCCTTGTGGAACCGCTGGACGATCCCCGCCCACGTGGTCCAGGTGATCTGGGACCCGGGCGTCACGTCGAAGTACTTGATGATCCGGTTGCCGCACGCCATCCCCTTCAGGATGTCGGGCATGAGGTCGAGGAACCCCCCCTTCTCGGCCTGCTCGAAGGAGGAAGGGAAGGCTCCGCCCGGCATCCGGTGCGAGACGACGTCGTGGGAGAACCCCTTGTACGGGGATTCGTACTTCTCGTAGTTCCGGATGAATCCCCGGATGACGTCGGTCGCCTCGCCCGCCTTCTCCATGTCGAGCCGGACGGAGAGCCCCAGCTCGCGGAGGTACCGCACGAGGGGCCGCACCGGCGGGTGGCCGTAGAACCGGGAAAAGGCGTCGTCGGTCACGTCGAAGAGCTTCGCCCCGGCGCCGGCGGCGGCGGCCATCGCCGGGATCACCAGCCCGTCGGTCGAATGGCGGTGATAGAGGATGACGAGGTCCGGGTGCTTCTGGAGGATCGCGTCGACCAGCCGGCGGATCCGGTCGGGGCTCCCGACGCCGGCCATGTCCTTGATGCACAGGATGATCCCGTCGGTCCCCCCGCACATCTCCACGATTTCCTTGACGACCCGGAGGTAGTACGGGTCGGAGCACTCGGGGGACTCGGTGAACGAGACGGCGGGCTCGAAGATCTTCCCGCCCTTGAGCACTTCCTCCGCGACGGGGACCATGTTCGGCACGTAGTTCAGGAAGTCGAAGCAGCGCCACACGTCGATCGTATTGACGAACGATTTCACGGCGAGCTTGACGACGTTGCGCGGGTACATCCGGTACCCCCACACGTTCGTCGAGCGGATGAGGGTCTGCGTCAGGACGTTGGGCATCCCCCTCGCCCACACCGCCGCCTCCTCGAACGGGTCGATCTTGTTGTTGAGCAGGTTCTGGTGGAAGCGGGCTCCGCCGTGGATCTCCACGGAGAAGTACCCGCTCTCGTTGTAGACGGGGATCAGGCGGGACAGGTCGTGGAGGGTGAAGCGGTTCTTGAAGTCGCTCTGCCCGGTGTCCCGCGGCCCCGTGTTCGTGAGCCAGATCTCCCCGCTCTCGCGGATCGCCTTGATGATCTTCTTCGCAGGCTTTTTGCGCAGTCCCGCCCGCATCCCCCCCCCTTGCGCGTCCGCCCCCTTACGCGCCGTGCACGTTCCTTCCGAGGCCGGAAACCTCGGCCACGAACTTCGCCACCTTGAAGATCTCCTCCTCCACGTCCTCGTACTCCGTCAGCCGCGCGATGTTCTCCTCGATGAACCCCGTGTGGATCTCCCCCAAGACGAAGTCGGGGTGGTCCATGATCTCCTTCAACAAGGGAATGGTCGTCCGGACTCCCCAGATCTCGTATTCGCGAAGGGCCCGGCGCATCCTCTGGATCGCGGTGTTCCGGTCCTTCCCGACCGCGCAGATCTTGGCGAGCAGGGAATCGTAGAACGGGGGGACCTGCCACCCCTGGTAGATCCCCGACTCCGTCCGGACGAAGGGGCCGCTGATCTGCCGCAGGAAGCTGATCCGCCCGAAGGAGGGAGCGAAGCCGTGCTTCGGATCCTCCGCGTTGATCCGGCACTGGAGGGCGTGCCCCCGCAGAACCACGTCGTTCTGGCCGAGCGAGAGCTTTTCCCCGGCGGAGATCTTGAACATCTTCCGGAGGATGTCGAACCCGCTGATCATTTCGGTGACGGTGTGCTCGACCTGGATCCGGGTGTTGACCTCCAGCGCGTAGAACTTCCCGGCCCGGTCGACCAGGAACTCGAGGGTTCCCGCGGTCTCGTATCCCACGTCCTTCATCGCGCGAACCACGATCTCCCCCATCTTCCGGCGGACCTCGGGGGTGAGCAGCGAGCTCGGCGCCTCCTCCACCAGCTTCTGGTGCTGCCGCTGGATGGAGCACTCGCGCTCCCCGAGGTGGATGACGTTCCCGAACCGGTCGGCCAGGAACTGGAACTCGATGTGCCGACCCCCCTCGATGAACTTCTCCACGTAGACCGAGTCCCTGCCGAACGCCTTCTCCGCCAGAGACCGGGCCGACCGCAGGTACTCCTCCACCTCGTAGGGGGAGGTGACCTTCCGCATCCCCTTCCCTCCCCCTCCGGCGGTCGCCTTGATGATCAGCGGCCAGCCGACCCGCTCGCCGAACGCGATGACCTGCTCCGCATCCTCCACGTCCTCGAGTCCCGGCGCCACGGGGACGCCGGAGGCGGAGAGGGCCTTCCGGGCCGAGACCTTGTCCCCGAGGATCCGCATCACCCGCGCGGAGGGGCCGATGAACACCATCCCCTCCCGCTCCACCGCCTCGGCGAAGTCCGGGTTCTCCGCGAGAAACCCGTAGCCGGGGAACACGGCGTCGCACCCGGTGTTCCGGGCGGCGCGCAGAACGGCCTCGATGTCGAGGTAGCTCATGCTGGCGGGGGAGGGCCCGAGGCGGACCGCCTCGTCGGCCAGCTTCACGTGGAGGGAGAGTTCGTCGCAGTCCGAGTACCCCGTGACCGCCCGGATCCCGAGCTCGCGGCAGGGGCGGACCGCCCGGCAGGCGATCTCTCCGCGGTTGGCGATGAAGATCTTCCGGAAGGCGGAGCGGCTCACCCTACTCGATGTCCCTTCCCGTGAGGATCTTCAGCGCTTCCCGGTATTTCTCCGCCGTCTTCCCGATCACCTCGGCGGGAAGCTTCGGCCCGGGGGCAGTCTTGTTCCACGGCAGGGTGAGGAGATAGTCCCGGACAAATTGCTTGTCGAAACTCTTCTGCGGGCCGCCCGGACGGTAGTCGTCGGCGGGCCAGAACCGGGACGAGTCCGGCGTCAGCACCTCGTCGATCAAAAGGAGCTTCCCCTTCTCCAATCCGAACTCGAACTTCGTGTCGGCGATGATGATCCCCCTCCCCCGGGCGTAGTCCGCCGCCCGGCGGTAGATCTCCAGGGAGACGGCGCGCGTCTTCACGGCCATCTCCCTGCCGACGAGGTCGACCATCTTCGCGAAGGAGATGTTCATGTCGTGCTTCCCCTTCTCCTCCTTGGTGGCGGGGGTGAAGATCGGCTCGGGAAGCCTCGCCGACTCCGCCAGTCCCGCGAGGATCGGGACGCCGCAGATCTCCCCGGTCTCGCGGTACTCCGCCCACCCGGAGCCCGACAGGTATCCGCGGACGACGCACTCCACGGGAAGCGGCTTCGCCATCCGGCAGAGCATCGACCGGCCCGCGAGCGCCTCTTCGTAGCCCCGTGCGGCGGGCGGATATTCCTCCACGTCGATCGAGATCATGTGGTGGGGGATGATATCCGCGAGCTTCTGGAACCAGAAGGCGGAGATCTGGGTGAGCACCTTCCCCTTGCCGGGGATTCCGTCCGGCATCACCACGTCGAAGGCGGACAGCCGGTCGGACGCCACCAGCAGCAGCTTCCCGTCCACCTCGTAGAGGTCCCGAACCTTTCCCCGCCTGAGCAGGTTCAGGCCGGGAAGGTTCGTCTCGACGACCGCCTGCAGAGCCATTTCCGGTGCCTCCGGGGAATGATGAAATTACTATCCTAATATATCGAACGGCCAAGGACCACAATTTCCGGAAGGGCGGCCGCACGGGCAGGCTCCGTGAACCGGGGCCCCCGGCTCGCGGAGGGGTCCGCGCGGCTACCGCCCCGCGAACTGGAGGGTGAAGAGCCGGTGGTAGATCCCGCCGGCCGCGAGGAGCTCCTGGTGGGTCCCGATCTCCCGAACCTTCCCCCGGTGCATCACGATGATCCGGTCCGCCGAGAGGATGGTGGAGAGCCGGTGCGCGACCACGAGAGAGGTCCGCCCGGACAGGATGTTCCCGAGGGCCCTCTGGACCTCCTGCTCGGTCAGCGGGTCCACGCTGGAGGTGGCCTCGTCCAGGACGAGAATCTTCGGGTCGCGGGCCAGCGCCCGCGCGAACGACACGAGCTGCCGCTGGCCGACGGACAGCCGTCCCCCCCGCTCCCCCACCTGCGTGGACAGCCCGCTCTCCCAGGAGGCCGAGAACCGGGCGATGCCCGCCACCTCCACCGCCCGGTCGATTGCGCTCCCCCCCGCTTCGACGTTCTCCCGGATCGTCCCGGAGAAGAGGAAGGGGTCCTGGAGGACGAGGGAAATCATCGGACGCAGCTCCTCCCGGGGGATCTCCCGCACATCCCTCCCGAAGAGCAGGATCTCGCCCCGGGAGATCTCGTAGAACCGGCACAGAAGGTTGAGGATCGTCGTCTTTCCCGCGCCGGTGGCGCCCACGATCGCCCCCGTCTCTCCTTCCCGGAGGGCGAAGGAGACCCCGCGGAGGACCATCCCCCCCTGCTGTCCGTCCCCCTTCGGGTAGGAGAACCAGACGTCCCGGAACTCGATCGCGGGAGGGGATGCCGGGAACGGGGCCCCGGCCGTCGGTCTCCTCCCGGCAACGGGGCCGCTTTCGCCGATCCGGTACTCGGGCGAGACCTCCATGTCGAGGACCTGGAAAATCCGCTCGCTCGACGCGAGCGCCGACTGGAGGATGTTGTACTTGTCGCTCATGTCCTTGATGGGATTGAAGAACTTCTGCGCATATTCGAGGAAGGCGACCAGGGTCCCGAAGGTGACGGCCCCGGAAATCACCCGGATCCCCCCCTGCCAGAGCAGGAGGGCCACCGCGACGGAGGCGAAGAGCTCCACGCCGGGGAAGTACACGGAGTAGAAGTTCGTCAGGCGGATCGTCTCCGCGGCGAACTCCTCGTTGCTCGCGTCGAACCCGCGGACCGATTTCTCCTCCTGGACGAAGGCCTTGACGACGGACACCCCGGTCACGTGCTCCTGCAGGTAGGCGTTGAGCCGGGCGAGCTTTCTTCTCATCTCGCGGTTCGCCTCCCGGATGAACTTCTTGAGCAGCTCGACGAAGAGGACGAGGGCGGGAAGGACGGCGAAGACGACCGCGGCGAGCCGGGCGTCCATCCACAGCAGGACCGCTGCCGTCCCGACCAGAACCGCCAGATCGCCCACGGTGGAGACGAGGCCCGAGGAGATCAGCTCCTGGAGGGACTCCACGTCCGAGGTGAGCCGGGTCATCAGCCGGCCGGTCGGAGTCCGGTCGAAGAAGGCGACGGGCAGGCGCTGGATCCTGCCGAACATCTCGGTGCGGATGTGGAGGATGACCCGCTGCCCGATGATCGACACCGTGAACATCTGGAGGTAGAGGAACCCCATCCCGCCGGCGAGCGCCGCGAGGTAGAGGGCGA
>DASUAN010000356.1:0-3889 GCA_035763765.1 Candidatus Deferrimicrobiaceae bacterium | reverse complement strand
GGGACATTTTCTGCACGCTCACGGGAAACATCCACGTCCTGCGGGAAGAGCATTTTCGGAAGATGAAGGATGGGGCAATCGTATGCAATTCCGGGCACTTCAATGTGGAAATCGACCTGCCCGCACTGAAGAGAATGGCCCGGTCCGTCCGCACCGTCCGGCCGTTCGTCGAGGAGTACCGGATGCGGGACGGGAGGCGGATCCACGTTCTCGCGGAAGGACGACTGATCAACCTCGCGGCCGCCGAGGGGCATCCGGCAACCGTGATGGACATGAGCTTCGCCAACCAGGCGCTCGGCGTGGAATTTCTCGTCCGGGAAAGGGAGACCTTGCAGAGGGAGGTCTACCCGATCCCCGATGCGATCGACCGGGAGATCGCAAGACTGAAACTCGACGCCATCGGCGCCCGGATCGACCGCCTCACCCCGCATCAGAAGAAGTACCTCGCTTCCTGGGAAATGGGAACCTGAGGCCAAGGCCTCCTGCAATCTTCGCGGAGACCGATTCCTCCCTCCCCTGACCGGCATCGAATGATATGGCCGGAAGAAAAAGGAGTCTTCCCCTCCTTGAAGAGAGCGGGGGCCATTTCTCTCCCCCGTCCGTTCTTCCGGCCTCTTCTCTCTTTTTCGGACGGGTCTTCTTACCGGACGGAATTTCGGAACAGATAGGCTCCTGCGGTGGCGATCGTCAGGTCCGGAAGCCAGGCCGCCAGGAAAGGTGGGAGAACTCCCTTCTTCCCCAGGGCGAGCGACGCCGAGAGCAGCATCCAGCAGGCAAAGCCGATGAACAGCCCCGCCCCGATGCTTCTCCACACCCCGCCCGACCGGGGCGACCGGAGGGCGAAGGGGATGGCGACCAGGCTGATGATCACGTTCAGCAACGGGTACGAGAGCTTCGCGTGCAGATCGACCTCGTATCGGCGCACGTCGTATCCGCGGGCGTGCGAATCGCGGATGTACCCCGACAATTGGGCGTACGTCATTTCTCCGGGCGGCGTTTCCCCTTCCAGGAACCCGAGGATCGTTTCGGGGAAGGAGAATTCCCTCTCGGCGAACGAAACGCCGTCGATTCCTCCGGAAAAGGTCCGCTCCGTTCCTCCACGCAGCACCCATTGCCCGTCCGCCCGGACCGTGGCCGATCGGGCGTCGATGCGGCGGACCAGCCGGAACTCCTCATCGACCTCGAGGTACTGGAAGCCGTTCAATTCCCGTTGTTCGGGGTGAACCACCTGGGCGGAAAGGATTCCGTTGACGCCCCGGATCCAGTATCGGTTCAGCGAAAACTGGGCGTTCACCTTCCCCGGCCTGACCTTGAACCTGGCGATCTCCTTCGCTTTCCGGTTTGCCGCAGGGGCGATCATCTCCGAGGTCGCCAGGGAGAGGACGGAAAGGACCGTGCACCCGGCAAGGATCGGCGCGCATGCCTTCCAGATGCTGACTCCCCCGGAAAGGAGGGCGGTGAACTCATTCGCCCTCGCCCTCAGGGAGACGGTGATGATCACCGCCAGGAGGGCGGCCACGGGAGAAGTCAGGACGAAGATGTTGGGCGCACTGTACAGGTAGAAACGGAACACTTCGGAGGCGGCGGTTCCGTATCGCAGAAGTTCGTCGGCCCGTTCGAAAAAATCGATCACCACGAAGAGAGCGAAAAACCCCGCAACGGCAGCCGCCGCCATCTTGGTGAATTCCCGAAGCATATACCGGGTGGCGACCTTCATTTTTTCCCCGCAAGTTTCCCGAACAGGTCGGGGAGAAGGATCATGCGCGTTTCGGACCGCCAGAGGAGCCAGCACGCGGCTCCGAGCCCGGCGGCGTTGGGAAACCACAGGAGCGCCGTCATGAGACCGGGCGAGAATTCTTCCAGGGCACTCGCCGCCGCGAGAAAGACGTAGAAGAAGAGGATGATGGCGAGAGTGGACGCCAGGGCGGGCGATTTTCCGCGGGCACGCTGGGAGAGGCCCAGAGGGATCGCGAGCAGGCCGAAAGCGAGGCAGGAAGCGGCAAGCGAAAGCCTCTTGTGGAAGTGATACCGGTAGGCCCCGGCCTGCTCTCCCTCCTTCCATTCGGAGATCTTCCGGGCGAGCTCCGGCAGGGTGAGACCCTTGGGAGTGTTCCGTGGTCCCGCTTCCTCCGCCGCCTTCGGGAGGCGGAATTCCATCTCCCGGAACCGGGCGATGCGGTAGGCGCCTTCCTTCCGGTCGTCGTTGTGGATGGCGCCCTCGAACAGGACAAGCCCGGGGAGGGTGCCGTTGCTTTCCGGCAAAAAACTCCCCTCCTTCGCGAAGACCAGCAGGGGATCCTGCCCCTCCACCCGCTGGGAGAGCATGACCCCGGTCATGCCGGTCCCGTCGGGCGATACCCGATCGGGGAAGAGGAGAACGCCGGGGGCCACTTCCCGGAAGACGCGTTCTTCGACCCCTGCGCCGGCCCGGACCGAGACGATGCGGGCGAGCGACGCCGTGAGAATCCGCTGTCCCCAGGGAATGCCCGACCAACCGATGAAAAGGTTCACCAGAAAGGTTGCCGTGCTGAGGAGAAGGACGGGAAGCAAAAGGCCGCGCATTCCCACCCCCGCCGTGCACAGGGCGGTGGTTTCCGAATCGGCGCCCATCCGCCCGAAGGCGAGCAGGACGGAGAGCAGCAGGGCCGCCGGGAGGGTGATTTCGAGGAAGGCCGGCATCAGGGACAACAGGACCTTCCCGACGAGCGCCGCGGGAACGCCTTTTGCGACCACGAGATCGGCGAGCCGGGAGAAGCGATGCAGCATGGTCACGAGGGTGAAGGCAAAAAGGGCGATGAGGTACGGGCCCCCGATTTCGGCCAGGAGATACCGGTGGATGACCTTCATCGCTCGATTTTCCCTCCCGCGGACCCTTTCCCGACGACTCCTGCCATCGGGGCCGGCGGTTTCGGGGACGCCGGGGGGGCCGGGGGAGCCATGTCGTGATAAATCGGGAAGAACGGCGGAATCTGTGTATAGTATCATAACCATTAGGACATTTTTACCTGCAGGCGCAGAAGGAGAGGCGGCGTGGGCAGGCGAGAAGGGCCGCACGGATGATCGTGGTCCGCGGCTCCTCCGAATTCGCTTCCGAGGAAACCGTTTCCCTCACGGTGGGGAACTTCGACGGAGTGCATCTCGGGCACCGGGAACTGCTCCGGAAGACGGTATCCCGCAGCCGGGATTCGGGAGGGATCGCGGTCGCTCTCACGTTCTCGCCGCACCCCGTGCGCTTCTTTTCCCCGGGCGCCCGCTTCTACGAAATCACGACGGAAGAGGAGAAGGCCGATCTCATCGCCCGGATGGGCATCGACGTGCTGGTGATCGAGTCCTTCGACGGCGGCATCGGGCGGATGCTGCCCGACGAGTTTGCCCGGGAGATCCTTTCGCGCCGGCTCCGGGCCCGGTGGGTGACGGTGGGCTACGACTTCACCTTCGGAAGAAACCGGACCGGATCTCCCGCGTTGCTCGTCGAGTCCGGCAGGGACCTCGGGTTCGAGGTAGACATCGTTCCTCCCCTGGTCCGGGGTGGTTTGATCGTCAGCTCGACCCGGATCCGCGACCTTTTGCTGGCCGGGAGAGTCCGGGAGGCGGAGGAGCTTCTCTGCCGCCCGTATCGGATGTCGGGGCCGGTGGTGACGGGCGCGGGCCGCGGAAAGAAGCTCGGGTTTCCCACGGCGAACATCCAGTTTTCCCAGGAATTGGTGCCTCTCCCCGGCGTCTACGTCGTGGAGGCGAAGATCGGAGGGGTTCTCCACCGGGCGGTCGCGAGCGTCGGGTTCACCCCGACCTTCGGCGAGAATTCCCTGGGGGTCGAGGTCCACGTGATGGACTTCCACCGGGACATCTACGGGGAGGAGGTCGCCGTGTACTTCCGGGACCGGGTCCG